>JAFYYO010000012.1 GCA_017557475.1 Bacteroidaceae bacterium | reverse complement strand
GAGCATCTGTGCTTCAAACTGATGACGCTTGGCCTCAGCCAAGAGCTTGCCATTCTCATAGATGAGTCCCTTGCCACCAAAGACAACATCCTGCGTGCTCTCGCCAAAGCCACAGCCGCTATACACATAGCCACAAATGCAACGTGCACTCTGCTGGGCAAGAAGGGTCTGCAGATAGGTGTACTTGCCCACCAAGTCGTTATCGGCACTCAGGTTGAAGATGATGTCTGCACCCTGCATGGTAAGCGACGAACTTGGCGGAACAGGAGCCCAGAGGTCTTCGCAAATCTCTACGTCAAACACACAGGAAGGCGTGTTGAAGAGCAAGTTGGTGCTGACTGTCACTTGTTGTCCGCAGATGAGCACAGTTCCCTCAGGCACATCAGCTCCGCTCTGGAACCATCGCTTCTCGTAGAACTCCTTGTAGTTGGGCAGGAAAGTCTTCGGCACGATACCGAGGATTTTGCCTCTCTGCACGACTGCCGCGCAATTGAGCAAGGCTCCGCGATAAGGCACAGGGAGTCCGATAATGCTAATGATATTGAGGCTTCGGGTTGTGTTCATCAGATGGATGAGCGCCATTTCTGCTTCATCGAGCAGGAGTTGCTGCCCAAAGAGGTCGCCACAGGAATAAGCTGTAAGCGAGAGTTCAGGCAAGCAGATGATTTCTATACCTTTACCTTCAGCTTGAATGACAAGCGACTCTATTTGCTCAACATTGTACTGGCAGTCAGCAACCCTCACCAAGGGAATGGCTGATGCGACTTTGACGAAACCGTGATTCATGGGTTATCTATTTAATCAGTTCTACACTTCTCTTGACAAAGCGAGTGAGTGCTTCGCCCTTGAGAAGTCCATTTTGCAAGAGTGCAAGGTCGATGAGTTGATGCACGCGTTCATTGCTCTCGGCATAAGTCTTAAGCACATCATCGCGCTTCTGCTGCTCTGCACGAATGTCCTCGCCACACTTCTTCAGGTCGTCCTTCTCCTCTTGCGTGATTTCCTCAGGCTTCTTCTTGTCCTGCTCCTGACGAAGCACAGCTTGACGGGCATTCAGACCTCGCAACTCTGCTTCAATAGGCTTGAGGGCTTCAGATGTGTTCTGCTCGCAATCCTCAAGGACTTGACGGATGAGCGGGGAATCTGTATTGAGCACGATGTTATACATATCGGGCATCTCGCCATAGAAAGCCATTCCAGGCTGCAGACGAGCCATTTCCTTCATCCTTCGCATGTACTCGCTTTGTGTCATCATGACTGGCAACTGATCTTCTCCAAGTGCCTGAGCCTCGACGTTGAAGTCAACTTTCTCTGTCTTTGGAGCTTGAGAACGGAAGACAATAGATAGCTTGTCAGCTCTTTCTGCTTCAAGCTTCTCGCGCTTTGTCTCTTCCTTTTGAATGAGACGCTCAATCACATCAGCATCAACACGGGTAAAGCTTGTCTTCTCCAGCTTCCTCTCAAGCATTCCAACAAGCGGAGCATCGAGCTGGCCATCCATCAAAAGGACATTGTAGCCCTTCTGCTTTGCTGCATCAATGTAGGTGTACTGCGCATCTGGGTCGTTGGCATAAAGATAGACGAGCTGTCCGTCCTTATTCGTCTGATTGTCCTTGATGAGGGCATTATACTCATCGAGCGTATAGTGCTTGCCTTCTGTGTCTTTGAGGAGGAAGTACGTCTTTGCCTTGTCGTAGTAATCCTCTTCAGTCAGCAAGCCATAATGGATGAATATCTTGATGTCGTCCCACTTCTTCTCGAAGTCTTCACGCTCATTCTTGAAGATGCCTGCCAAGCGGTCGCTCACCTTCTTGGTGATGTAAGAGCTTATCTTCTTGACGTTTGCATCGCTCTGCAAGTAGCTTCTGCTTACGTTCAGAGGAATGTCGGGAGAGTCGATAACGCCATGCAGCAAGGTCAGGAACTCAGGCACGATGCCTTCCACAGCATCAGTCACGAAGACCTGATTGCAGTAGAGCTGAATCTTGTTACGCTGGATTTCGAGGTTGTTCTTTATCTTCGGGAAGTAAAGGATGCCAGTGAGGTTGAAGGGATAATCGACATTGAGGTGAATCCAGAAGAGCGGTTCGTCAGCCATCGGGAAGAGGTGACGATAGAACTCCTTGTAGTCCTCGCCCTTCAAGTCTGCAGGCTTCTTTGCCCAAAGAGGCTCTACATTATTAATAATGTTGTCTTCCTCAGTATCAACTTGCTTGCCGTCCTTCCATTCAGTCTTCTTGCCAAAAGCAATGGGAACGGGCAGGAAGTGACAATACTTGCGCAGCAGACCTTCAATCTTGTCCTTCTCGAGGAACTCCAGGCAATCATCATCGAGGTGCATCACAATGTCTGTGCCTCGTTCTGCCTTCTCGACTTCTTCGAGCGTGAAGCTTGGGCTTCCATCGCAACTCCACTTGACTGCTGGTGCATCCTGATAACTCTTCGTGATGATATCAACTTGCTTGCTGACCATAAAGGAAGAATAGAAACCAAGACCGAAGTGTCCGATGATGGCATTTGCATCATCCTTGTACTTGTCGAGGAAGTCGTTGGCTCCTGAAAAGGCAATCTGGTTGATGTACTTCTCAATCTCGTCGGCAGTCATGCCTATGCCGTTATCGCTAACGGTAATAGTCTTTGCGTCTTTATCGATGCTGACCCGAATCTTCAGGTCGCCCATCTCGCCCTTGAAGTCTCCTTTGCCTGCAAGGGTCTTCAGCTTTTGTGTTGCATCAACGGCATTGCTGACGATTTCGCGAATAAATATTTCGTGGTCACTATAGAGGAACTTTTTGATGACGGGGAAGATATTCTCGGTTGTAACCCCGATATTACCTTGTTTCATAAGTTATATTGATTTTATCCTTACTTTCTTTATCAACTTCTGCTTTGAAGAGCATAGCCTGTTCTCCTTGCTCCATGAGGAGTTCGCAGAGAGGGTCTTCGAGCAAGTCCTGAATGGCTCGCTTCAAGGGACGTGCACCAAACTGCATGTCGTAACCCTTCTTGCCGAGCAATTCCTTTGCTTCTGGGCTGACTTCGAGTGTGTGTCCCATTTCGCTTACACGCTCAAGGAGAGGTTTCAACTCGATGTCAACGATTTGCTGCAAGTCTTCCTGTGAAAGATGGTCGAAGTAAACGATGTTGTCCAAGCGGTTCATGAACTCAGGCGCGAACTGCTTATCAAGAGCTTTCTTGACGATGTCGCGGTTCTGTTTCTTGCCTGTTGTGGTGTCAGTCTGGTCTTGGAAACCAACACCTCTGCCGAAGTCGCGAATCTGCTTCGAGCCGCAGTTGCTTGTCATGATGATGACAGTATTGCGGAAGTCAATAGTATTGCCGTTTCCATCAGTAAGACGACCTTCATCCATGACTTGCAGAAGGAGATTGAAGACATCGGAATGTGCCTTCTCTATCTCGTCGAGAAGCACGATGGAATAAGGTTTGCGACGCACTTGTTCCGTGAGTTGTCCACCTTCGTCATAGCCAACATATCCCGGAGGCGCACCAACCATTCGGCTGACTGTGTGCTTCTCCATGTACTCACTCATATCGATGCGGATGATAGCATCTGCCTTGCCGAAAAGCTCTTCTGCGAGGCACTTGGCGAGATAAGTCTTGCCCACGCCAGTAGGACCTACGAAGAGGAAGGTTCCAATTGGCTTCTGCGGGTCTTTCAGGCCTACCCTACTCCTTTGAATGGCTCTCGAGACCATCGCCACAGCCTCGTCTTGTCCGATGACCTTCTGCTGGAGAGTTTCCTTGAGATGACGCAGACGAAGATTCTCTTCCTGACCAATCCGCTGAACAGGAATGCCTGTCATCGTGCTAACCACTTCTGCAACAAGTTGTTCATCCACAAGACTTCGCTCACTTTCGCTGAGTGTCTTCTCCCAAACCTCCTTCGCTTCCTTCAGTTCCTGCTGGATAGACTTGCATTTGTCGCGGAAGTCTGCAGCCAATTCGAAGTCCTGATTCTCGGCAGCAAGGTCTTTCTTCTGGTCGAGTTCCTCAATCTTTTTCTCAAGTTGAAGAATCTCCTCAGGCACAGGATAGTTCTGGATGCGCATCCGACTGCCAGCTTCGTCCATGACATCGATTGCCTTATCTGGGAAACTGCGGTCAGTAATGTAGCGGCCAGTCATCTTGACGCAAGCCTTGAGAGCCTCGTCAGTATAGCGAACATTATGGTGTTTCTCGTAACGGTCACGAAGGTTTTGGAGGATTTGAAGAGTCTCTTCTGCATTTGTAGGAGCAACCTGTACCTTCTGGAAGCGGCGTTCCAGGGCCCCATCCTTCTCAATCGTCTTGCGGAACTCGTCGAGCGTCGTAGCTCCGATGCATTGGAACTCGCCTCTGCTCAAAGCTGGCTTCAGCATGTTTGCAGCATCCATCGAGCCTGCAGCATTGCCTGCTCCAATGAGGGTGTGAATCTCGTCGATGAAGACGATGACTTCCGGATTCTGCTGAAGCTCTTTGATGATGCAACGCAGACGTTCCTCGAACTGCCCACGGTATTTAGTTCCAGCTACAACACTTGCGAGGTCGAGCACAACGATGCGCTTGTTCCAAAGCGTTCGGCTGATTCTGTGGTCGATGATTCTCTGCGCAAGTCCTTCTACAATAGCGCTCTTTCCCACACCGGGTTCACCGATGAGGATGGGATTGTTCTTCTTCCTTCGGTTCAGGATTTGTGCCACACGCTCAATCTCCTTCTCTCGACCAATGACTGGATCGAGCAAATCTTGCGCCGCCATATAAGTGAGGTCGGTTCCAAAGTTATCGAGTGCAGGCGTTTTGCTTTCCTGTTTCTTCTGCTGACGCATGGAAATCACGTTGCCTTCCAAACCTGCAGAAACGGGTTCCATGTCTTCATCATCATCGTCGGAACCTTCGCCAGACCATTGACTGTTGTCCGTTGTCTGTTGACGGTTGACTTTTTCGTAAGTGATATCCAACCTTTGCAGGATGTCGCTCGCCTCATTGTCGTTCGCCTTCAAAATGGCAAGCAGGACATGAATGGGTTCGATTGTTTCCGACTTCATCAGGCTTGCTTCCAACTTGCAAAGGCGCATGATGCGGTTGGCCTGCGTGTCGAAATTCATATCGGCAGGCGTCGGAGAGATAAGAACCTGATGCTGACGGGCTGTCATCTCAAGCTGATTCTTAAGTTCAGCCGTACCATCTGGCAGATAATACGCCAATAGTTGACTGGCTTTGTTGTCAGTATGTCGGATGATGCCGAGCAGAAGATGCAACGGAGAGACGCTGCCACAATGCAAGCGGCTCGCCTCTTCCTTGCTGAAGTTCAATATGTTGAACGTATCTGGTGAAAAGTTTGTCGTCATATAAATCTTACAGTTGTCTGTTGTCTAGTGTCTGTTGTCCACTTACATTCTACAAATGCCGTGCCAAAAGATTGTTCCATGCAAATATACGATTATTTAGGATAACCTCCAAGAAATGAGTCAAGAAATAATGCTTGCAGTATGGTTTACAAACAACCCCAGTGTAGTTGGCAAGCATAACACGTGTAATTGGCAAACATAACGTGTGTAATTGGCAATCATAACACGTGTCATTGGCAATCATAACACGTTATGTTGGGCGATGCTCCCTGTACTCCTATTCGAATATAAAAGAATAAGGAAAAAAACTCCTGTTCCTCATCTTTAATCTCTAATCTTTTTTATATCTTTGCAACAAAATATACACCCAAACTAACAAAAGTTATGAGACGACATACTACCCTATTTCTGCTCTCCATTCTGCTCCCATACTTAGCAGTAGCGGGCATTCCAGACGGATATTACGATAATGCAAATGGCAAGAAGAAAGAGGCCCTGAAGGCTGCTCTGCACGATATCATCCAACCCGTTACTGTGCTTGCCTACGGCAGCGGAGCAGGGAAGACTTGGAGCGGATTCTATAAGACAGACCGAACTTCGAACAATCAGGTCATCGACCGCTACAGTTATGACATTCGTTACTTCACAAACTCGACTGATGCAGTGAGCGGTATGAACATCGAGCACTCGTTTCCCAAGAGTTGGTGGGGAGGAAGTTCAACTCCCAAGGCCTACCAAGACCTCTTCAACCTGATGCCATGCGAGCAGAAGATTAACTCCACCAAGAGCAACTATGCTATGGGTAAGGTGACAGGAACTGACAAAGGCAACGGCTGCACGAAGGTCGGAACTGGCTCGGCAGGTGGAAAAAGCACTTCGCTTTGGGAACCTGCTGACGAATGGAAAGGCGACTTTGCTCGCGACTACTTCTATATGGTAACGGCTTACAGCCACTTGACTTGGACTTCAAACGGTCTCGATATGCTCGAACAAGATGACTGGCCAACCCTCCAAGAGTGGGCCTACACGCTCTTTCTCGAATGGGCGAAGAATGACCCTGTAGATGACATAGAAAGGGCACGCAACGATTCCGTTTACAAAATCCAGTTGAATCGCAATCCTTTTGTTGACTTCCCCAACCTGGCTGAGTACATTTGGGGCGATAGTGTGGACTTTGCCTTCAACGTAGAAAGCTCTGGTGGTGGCGGTCAAGGTGGCGATACACCTGTCTTTGCAACGCTGGTTAACAGCTCGATGAAGGCTGGCCTCGACCCATTCTTTGTTCGCACCTATGAGGGTTGCGACGGCGAAGCTTGGACGAGCGATGCCACTTATGGAGCAAAAGCAACGGCTTTCAATCTCCCAAATAAGGAAGCAGACGAATACTTGATGGTTACGCTCGACCTCTCTATGATGTATGGTGCCGTGATGAACTTCCAGCATGCAACAGGTTACAACAAGACAGTTCCAGTTAAGGATACTTACTTCCAAGTGCTCGTCAGCTACGACTATGAGGGCGTTCCAGAGGATGCTACATGGCGTATGCTCGATGCTGAATTCCCACCACTCCCGTCTTCGGGCAGCAACTTCTCCAAGTTTGTTTCCTCAGGCGACATAAGTCTGGCAGAATGTTGTGGCAGAGACAATGTCACGATTGCCTTCCGCTACATAAGCAACAGCTCGGCTTGCTATTGTTGGGAGATAAAGGATGTCAAGATAACCGCCTACGAAGTGCCTGATGCTCTGCCGCTTATCGCAGAAGAAGACAACGGACAACAGACAACGGACAACGGTCTTACTTATGATTTGACTGGTCGTCAAGTTCCTTGGAACACAAAGGGGCTCGTCATCAGAAACGGAAAGAAGATTCTGCAGAAGTAGTAGAGAATGCGATACTTTATTACGCTTTCATACGACGGCACTCGCTATCATGGTTGGCAGATTCAACCTAATGGCAATAGCGTTCAGCAAGAATTGCAGCAAGCCCTCTCAATCCTGCTTCGACAGCCAATCGAGGTTGTTGGGGCTGGTCGCACAGATACAGGCGTGCATGCGAGGATGATGGTGGCGCATTTCGATTGGGAAGAGACTTTGGATGGGAAGCAACTTTCATACAAGCTTAACAAGCTTTTGCCTCAGGATATTGCGGTTCAGGAGGTTCGACAGGTTGCAGAAGACATGCATGCTCGCTTCTCGGCAACCTCACGCACGTACCATTATTATATACATACACGCAAAGACCCGTTCCTGCAGGCATACAGTTGGCAGATTCCTTTTACGCTTGACTTCGACAAGATGAACGAAGCGGCAAAGGTGTTGCTTGAGTATAAGGACTTCACCAGCTTCTCGAAAGTGAATACTGACACAAAGACGAACCTTTGCGACATTAAGGAAGGATATTGGGAAGAAGTGACTGCGGGGCAATGGCGCTTCACGATAACTGCCAATCGCTTCCTTCGCAATATGGTTCGAGCCATTGTTGGGACGCTTGTTGAGGTAGGTCGAGGAAGGATAAGCATAGAGGAAATGCGGCAAATCATCGAGGCAAAAGACCGTTGCCAAGCTGGCGAAAGCGTCCCAGGCAAAGCACTCTTCCTGGTTGACATCAAATATTGAGATGTGGAATGTGGCTAGCTTTAGCATTTCTGAGTGCAGTCCTGCTGGGCTTCTATGATGTCTCGAAGAAGTTCTCTCTTCGCGACAACGCGGTTATTCCCATTCTCTTCCTCAACACCCTCTTCTGCTCACTTATCTTCCTGCCTTTAGCTTTCAATACACCTTTTGGCGGATGGGAAATACAACGCTACATTTTGCTCAAAGCCTGCATAGTGCTGAGCAGTTGGTTGCTTGGTTATATCGGCATCAAACACTTGCCCATCACGATTGTCGGACCTATTAATGCCACTCGGCCTGTAATGGTTCTAATTGGCGCTTTGCTCATCTTTGGCGAGAGGCTGAACCTTTGGCAATGGGCTGGTGTATTGCTTGCAATCCTGAGTTTCTATCTGTTGAGTAGAAGCGGCAAAAAGGAGGGCATCGACTTCAAGCACAATCGTTGGATATTGTGTACTGTCGGGGCTGCCGTGCTTGGTGCCATTAGCGGACTTTACGACAAGTACTTGATGGCAACGGAAGGTGGCTTGGGCTTGCCAAGATTGACGGTTCAATGCTACTACAACTTCTACCAAGCCATCATGATGGGAGTGATGCTCATGTTGCTTTGGTGGCCTAAACGCAAGGAAACCACACCTTTCCAATGGCGTTGGAGCATCCTGCTGATAAGCGTTTTCTTAAGTGTAGCCGACTACGTTTACTTCTATAGTCTTTCGCTGGATGGCGCTTTGATAAGTGTGGTGAGTATGGTTCGAAGGAGTAGCGTCTTGGTCAGCTTCATGCTTGGCGCCCTACTCTTTCACGAAAAGAATCTGCGGAGCAAAGCCATCGACCTTGCCCTCGTCCTGTTGAGTATGGTTCTCTTATGGTTAGGGCAATGAGCGACTTATCTCATGAACCTTGCCTTCGGCCCTTTCCCTTTGTTCGCGAGTCAACTCGCCCAGTTGAAGCTCAAAAGTAATGCTGTTATCTTCCTCATCTAAACGTGCTTTGATGAGCGACAACGCCTGTAATGATTGACGAGTATCCACGTCTAAATCTTCGCTAAGGAACTCCTCAACGGCAGGACGTTCAAGAACTTTCAGCTCATTCCAATCTTTATCAAAAATACGGACTTGACTATCCGGAGCAGGAGCGCTATAAGTCTGCACCATGCAAAAAGTGCTATCGGTAAGCAAACGCATCTCCACAAGACAACGTTCAGAGAGCTGTAGCTTTAGGTATCGTTCGTTCAGGACAAGCAGCTCGGAATGGGCATCGAACTTGTTCTTGACGATTGCCTGCATGTTATTCTCGCGGAAGTCAATCTGGTCGAGGCGATTGTTCTTTGTCAAGAGAGGGAAAATACTATCCGGAGCCTCGGCATAAATGTCGCGAATGCGAAGCCTCACCCCCTGCCCCTCTCCAAGGAGAGGGGAGGAAAAGAGTAACAATATTATATAAACTATTTTTTGAACCTTCATTATATCCTATCTTAATAACTCTCCTCTCCTCGGAGAGGGGTTGGGGGTGAGGCTTCTATTTTAGTTTCCAATCAGACAGATAAAAATGATTCTCTACCGCATTCTCGATATCGTCGGGCAGGTTGCAGAAGAAGTCGATACCTGTGCGCTCCTCAAGCTCGTCGATAGTAATTGCGTATTGGGAGCTGACATCATCCCAATTGGCTTTATGCTCCATCCAGAAGGCGATTGCATAGTACCCGCCATTGGTCTTTGCATACTTCTTGGCGAAGGCAAGGATGGCCATATAGTAGTACTTCGGGCAGACAAGTTGACCGCTACTTCCCACCTTCGTATAATTCCCTGCATTAACCGTTCCGCCTTTGACCACATAAAGTGTGTCGCGGAAGGAAGACTGGTCGTAAGTGCTACGAAGCCAACTTTCTAATTCCCACCAGATTCCGTGCTCATTGAAGTCTTTCAGTTGTGGCATGATGTTGCTCAAATAGAACGTCTGTCCATTAGCTTCCTTCGAATAGAGTCGGTCCGCACTACCAAGCATGTGGCCTCGCTGATAGCTCCAATTATCGTAATCGCTGGAAGTGAGACGATATTCTGCCGGCAGGACTGGATCGGGCTGGAAAGGGTCGCCTGTACCTCCGTAGCCATTGAATGTCTCGCCATTTCTCCAGTAGTTTCGGTTCCAACCTTTGTTGTTCGACGAGAAGCCAGGATACCACTTGAATGCCGTCCAACTGCTCGTCTTGAGCGTCGTATTGTAGCCGACACAATAGTTCAACTTGCCATCGGAAAGCGTATGAACGATGAGGGCATTTACATTTCCTGTCTTTAGGGACGGAATCTCCATGCCGTGCAAAGCGCCATTCCTGATAGATGTTGGCGTAGTTGTTTCAGTATAGAGCGGCAAAGCCAAAGAGGTGTTGGCGTTCTTGTTCTCCCCAGAAGACTGAGGTTCATCAAGAGAATCGCCTTTACATCCCATCAAAAGGAGGAATACAAAAAGAGATGCAAATACCTTAATGTATCTGCACCTCTTATTATTGAATTGTTTAATCATCGACCTTTTCTCCCCCTAAAGGGGGGTCGGGGGGTCTTTACTTCTTCATACGAGCGTAGCGGCTCATGAACTTATCTACGCGACCAGCGGTGTCGACCAGCTTGCTCTTACCTGTGTAGAAGGGGTGAGAGGTGTTACTGATTTCGAGCTTGAACAGGGGATAAGTCTCGCCTTCGAACTCGATGGTTTCGGTTGTCTTAGCGGTTGAACGGCTCAGGAACATGTCGCCATTGCTCATGTCCTTGAATACTACTGGACGGTAGTTTTCGGGATGAATTCCTTCTTTCATTTTCTTTCTTTTCTTTTTGTCCCCGTTCCTCTTCCAAACACCCTTGAGAGGCAGATAAGGGACTGATTAATACTATTTATCGATGCACTTTTCTGAAAATGCGCGGCAAAGGTACGACAATTATTCCATTGCACCAAATATTTAGGCAAGAAAAATGCCTTTTGCTTGCGAAAATAATTATTTTTCAAATTGCATTATTGGCACAAAACGCAAAAAAATCATGACACTATTTTGTATTCTGCATAACGCGAGGCGAGGCCTTCAGCCACTCCCTGCACGGTCTGTTTATGAACGAGGCACGCTTTGTTTGCCAACGAGGCACGCCTCGTTTATTTTCGAGGCACGCTTCGATGACCGAAAAAACACGGCATTTTTTTCGAAAAGCACCACTTTCCTGACCATTATCACCGCTCCGTCGCAAAACATCATTTTGCAAGTCTCTGACAATTACTGCAATACAAAAATCGCAAAAAACGGCATCAACCGCCACCTCGGACGGCCTGATGCCATTTTTCGTATGACTGACGCCAAAAATCGGAAAGAATCTTGACATTTTTTAGCCACGAATTGCACGGATTGGCAACGCAGCATCCCCTAACGGGCAACAAGCAGTCAGTCCAGGTCAATCTTGGGCTGACTGCTCATTGGCCTTTCAGGCCGTTTGTGTGCCGAGAGGCTTATTCTTGAACGCGCACTGGGCGGACACTCCGACCGAAGCTGCGGTTGTTGTAGTTCCAGTTGAGGCTACCCGAGTTGAAGTCCAAGCCGTACGCGTTATTGGAGTAGTTCGTGTAAAGCGAACGCGACCAGTAATTGCCATTGCTGCCCGCGCTGTTGAGATTCGTGTCGTTGCGGTAACCCGCAGCGGGCAGGAAAATGCTGTTGCCGTTGGTAATGCTCGTCATCTTGCGGCCGTTAACACCGTTCTGTGTCGTCCAAGTCGCTGTAGTGTAGTTGTACAGTTCCTGCAACTGAACCAGGCTCGGCATCTGCCAGCCACTGCCCCAATTAGCCGTTGCTGCATCATCCACGGGTTTAAGCTCCGTCTTGTTGTCCACCTTCCCATAGTTGCTGCCCGTGCAGTACTTCGTTATTGTATTATACGAGCCGTTGCACCACTTGTATGTGCTCCAATTATATGTATCTTTCGGCTCTGTCTCGCCCCAGGCAAAATAATCGCCGTACTCCTCGGGACTGCTCGCACCCACATTGCACGTTGCCCACAGCGTTCCGCTTGGCAGGCCGAGATCAACATACTCATGCTCTTTTACTGTCACTACACACTCAGCCTTCACCCCGCTACCGTCAGTGGCACTGCAGGTAATGGTGCATGTGCCAATGGCATTGGCAGTTACCACGCCTGTACTGTTCACTTCTGCCACAGCCCCGTTGCTGCTCGTCCACATCACAGCGGGATTGTCAGCATCTGAAGGCTCTATTGACGCGGTAAGGCTTTTTATCTCGTTAGGCTGAAGCGTGATGTTCGTCTTGCTCAACATGATACTTGTGACAAGCTGAGCAGGCTTCGTGCTGTACCAGACGCTGAAGCTGCTGCTACCAAGTGCGCCGACAACAAGCATCTCATTCGTCACTTTATACACCCTCAGGATGTTCATCGGCACACCCGAAGCGTTGTTGATGATAATGTTGCCTTGATAGGGCATGAACTCGTAGAAGGCTCCCTCCATGTAGTCCGTCGTGCCGTCGACATTGAAGGTTACCGTCTCTGTCTTCGACCTGTACCACGTCTTTGCGACACATTGGTTGACGGGTGTAAAGGGGCCGAACACCTCGTCACCGCTCAAGCCGTTGTCGAACACAATGCTGTCTGTGCTTAGGCTGAACTGCAACTGCGTCCCGTCACTCTGATAGACGCGGAAGCCTTGCCCCCACGCTGTTTGCATGCCTGCCACCATGAGGAGCAGGACTGCAAGGAGTTGTTTCTTGTTCATTTTTCTTATTGTTTTGTCAGTTAATTTATGAAGCTCTTGCACGTGTGTACGCGCGTACATTTATATATTTGTGTCTTGCGCCCAGTCCATGATGAGGCGATAGGCAATGGAAGAAGGGTCGGGAAGGTACGGGAGATTGTCCTTTTTGTACCAGCCTCCGTCGCTAAGTTCTGCCTTCTGCAGTTGCAGTTCGCCCGAGAGATAGTCTGCCGTGAAGCCCACCATCAAGCCACTTGGATAGGGCCAAGGCTGGGAAGCAAAGTAGCGGATGTTGGTGACACGAAGATGTGTCTCTTCCCAAACCTCTCGCTGAACGCATTCTTCCAGCGTTTCACCTGTCTCGACGAACCCTGCCACAAGTCCGTAATGCCTGTCCCGAAAGGTGTGAGCATGAACCATGAGTATCTCGTCTCCACGCGTTACGCGAACGATAATGGCAGTTGCGAGGCTTGGCCAAAGCTCCTTTCCGCACTCCTTACATTGCTTGCTGATTTCCGTCTGCCAACGCATCTCGCCACCACAAACGCCGCAGAACTTGCTATTCTGGTGAAAGTAAACCAGTTCGGCACACTTTCCTGCAAGCTGATAGTCTTCGGGCGAAAGGATGTGGAAGCTCTTGCGAAGCGGCACCATTTGCAGGTCTTCCCTATCCGTAACGGGTTTCGAGAGAGAGGCAACAACTACCTGTCCCTCCTGCAACGCTGTTACCTTCTCCCAAGGCTTCAACTCAATGGGAGGACACTCGCCAAAAGGGACACTCCCCTCTTTCGTGAGCAGAATGTCCCCCTGACAATAAATGAAAAAATAATGCTCCATGTTTGTCAAATCATGGAAAAGAATACTCATAGATATCTTCTAATTCATCTAAATAATCTTCTAATTCATCTAAATAATTCTCCAGTTGTCTTCGTCTTTCTTCTTCCTCTTTTATCCGCTTCAGATACTCTTTCTCTTCCGCCTTTCTACCTTCTATTTCAGATTCGATTTTCCTTTCTTCCAAATAAAAAACATGTGCCTTCTCTGCTGCTTCTTTATGTCCTAGCGTTTCATGACAATCAGCTATATTTTTCCAGTCCCAAGAACGACGAAGTGTCAACTTCACCTTTTCATACCACTCTAGTGCTTCATTATACTTTTGTGCAGCTTTGTAGATGTCACCAATTTGACGATAATCATATTCATTATTATCCATCTTTCCCTTTTTCAGCAGATAAGGGAAAAAGAAATCATCAGCTTTATGACACCATTGGGAACATAGGCGAATAGCCGTAGAATCTCCACGGTCGGCAATGTTCATCATCTGGACAAGTGCCATACTTTTGCAGTCCTTATTTTTTGTCCGGTCAGCCACTAATGATAGTTTTGAAGCAAGGGACTTCTCGCTAATGCCCACATTCTTGCCATGATTCAAATCCCATGCTACAAGAACGATATTGTCATCATCGTCTGTATCAAAAAGCATTTGGTATATTTCTGGTGAAGTTTTATCCTTTTTATGCATATAGAGGCCATAGGCTTTCTTGGCCTCAATGCTAGAGCCCTTTGCCATCTCGTAAAGAACATCTAACGAAGGCTGGTGTTCTTGATTGACACACTTCATCAACCACTCCACACGTTCTTTATTGCCAATTCCATTGTCACACCCCATAGCAAACATTGCCTCAAGATGTCCCTGATTAGCTTTTTCACGCACAAACCCTGCATGGTGGCCTTTATTCCATTCTACAGGTATCTGACCGGAATACAGTCCTTCGCACTTGGCTGCTATCAAGACATCTCTCGACTCCTGATTATCACTGTTTTTGCAGTTATTTTGGCTCATGGTCACAGCACGTGCCTTATCCTGCTTCACATGCTTGTCATCCCCCATCCACAGCATATGACTCATACGTCCCATAGCCCAGGAATTTCCCTTTTCGGCAACATCCTCAATACTCTTAAATGCCAATGGATGTCCTTTTTCCAATGATTTTTCGTAAGGATGTTGTAATGTTGGATTAAGATGTGCTTCGCAGTAATCTACAGCATATTGGGCATCAGGAGAGGCTTTTGCCAGATACTCTTTCCATGAATAATCACGATGGTATATAGGCCCTACACCTTTATTATATATGGCTTCCCATACATCTTTAGTTCCACGTTTTGCCGCTTCTATATACAGCAGGCCAGCAATACTATTGTTCTGTCCAGACCTATATTGGCCACCTACCCAATATTTATGGGCAAGAGCATAATATCCCCAGGCACTGCCCCTCTTGGCTGCCTCGAGATACCAATAATATGCTTCAGATTCCCTATACTCGACATAATAATTCGCCCAACAAACCATTGCCAGTCGGTCCCCCCCTTCTGCTCCTTTCAAATACAACTCATGGGCTTTGGAAGCGTTTTTGGATACACCTACACCGCTATTATAGCACATGCCTAAAGCGCGATATCCTGCGGGTAAACCCATTTGAGCCGCCTTCTCGTAGTTCTTGAAGATTTCATTAGGGTCTTTAGCTTGCGTGCCCATATCATAATATTGCTGTGCTTGTTTCTCTTTCTCAGGAGAAAGCTTGGAAGGTTTTAATAAAGTTACAACAGGCGGACGACGAATGGTTGTTGTAATCTCTTGGCCGTTTAGGAAACATGCTGCATCCTTTTTATTTACTACTACACGGAGGTTATAGACCGTGTTACTTTCTATGTTGCCTTTAACCCTTTTCTCTTCCCATTGTCTAAAAAGTTCTTGATGTTGTATTGAGTGTGCGGTGTTGTTCCAACCGCCATAATTTACCCATGAATAGTTGCAAAAATCATCAATGTCATATGCTATAAGGAAACCCTCAGCTCCCCCGAGTTTGCTGGCCTTGACTTCTAAAGTGTAGAGTTCGCCTACGGGTACTTTGCAGGCACATATCAACCCTTCTTGGAGTTCATTTGTGCAAAGGAGCTTGCCATCACGAATCTCCCAGCCGAACGGAATTTCCCAATCCCCTTTGTCTTCCGAGAAGTCATCATGAAAAATAATATTACCTTTTGTATCTTTCACTGTTACTTCGTCATACGACACAATCGTTTTCCAACTGGATAGACCAATTTTCTTTGAGATGCTTTCTTCTTTAGCTACGGCATTCATACAAGAATAGAACGCAAGTATAAATGCAATTAAATATGGATAACTCTTCATGTACTCAATATATTATTGATTCCCTATGGGGAAATATAATGATTCATTTCCGATTATTCTCGCAGAAGGGAATTAGGGAGTCAATCGCATCGACTTCTTTATCTCCTCAACTTTCTTCTGAGCCTTCTCAACGCAGGCGGCGTAGCAATTTGCGCAGCCCATTTCATCCTTGACTTCGAGGTAGAACTTAATCTTGGGTTCCGTGCCGCTGGGACGTACGCTCACCTTCGTGCCGTCCTCGCAGAAGTACTGGAGCACGTTGCTTGTTGCGGGCATGTCGAGAGCGATTTCCTTGCCTTCGCCGTCGCGAGCCTTGAGCGTCTTGAAGTCCTTTGCCAGAACAACTTTGCTGCCGGCAATCTCGGTGATGGGATTGTTGCGATAGTTCTCCATCATGGCCTTAATCTCGTCGGCTCCGCTCTTGCCTGGCTTGACGACGTTGATAGTGTACTCAAATGAGAAACCGTATTCCAAGTAAATCTGCATAAGCAGGTCGTAGAGCGTCATGCCCTGGTCCTTTGCCCAAGCTGCAATCTCGCAAATGAGGCAGATAGCGGCTGGAGCATCCTTGTCGCGCACCTTGTCGTATGGCAGGAAGCCGAAGCTCTCCTCGCCGCCACCGATGTACTTCTGTTTGCCTTCGCTGATGGCTATCTCGCGAGCAATCCACTTGAAGCCCGTGTAGCAGTCGCGCAGCTCGATGTTGTTCTTCTTCGCCATCTTGGTGATGACTTCGGTGGTAACGATAGTCTTAACGAGGAAGTCTGTTGCCTTCAACTGACCGAGAGCTATCTTATTCTTGATAATGTAGTAGCAGAACATCATGCAGGTCTGGTTGCCGTTGATGATAATCCACTCGCCCTTCGGGTCGCGGCAAACGATAGCCAGACGGTCTGCATCCGGGTCACTTGCGATAACCAAATCAGCATTCAACTTGGTACCGAGTTTCATACCAAGCGTCATAGCCTCGGCATTCTCGGGATTGGGACTGACGACAGTCGGGAAGTTGCCGTCTATTACCATCTGCTCGGGCACCACGTTAATGTTCTTGAAGCCCCAGCTGCGCAGGCAGAGCGGCGTAACAACTCGCCCTGCTCCGTGCATGGGACTATAGACGATGTTCAGGTTCTCCTGGCGCTTGATGACCTCGGCATCGATGCGAGCCTCGCGAACAGCCAGCATGTAGTCGTAATCCACCTCGCCGCCGATAATCTTGATGAGGTCAGGATTGCTCTCGAACTTCACATCCTCAATGCGGACCTTGTTCACCTCGTCGATGATGCCCGTGTCGTGGGGCGCAATCACCTGAGCGCCGTCGCTCCAATAAGCCTTGTAGCCGTTGTATTCCTTAGGATTATGGCTTGCAGTCACGTTCACGCCAGCCACAGCTCCAAGATGACGGATGGCGAAGCTCACCTCAGGCGTCGGGCGAAGACTCTCGAAGAGATAGACCTTAATGCCGTTGGCGCTGAAGATGTTAGCAACTGTCTCGGCAAAGAGGCGACCATTATTACGACAATCGTGGCCCACCACCACGCTCTTTCCGCCCTCGGGGAAGGCCTTGTTGATGTAGTTGGCAAAGCCCTGAGTAGCCATGCCCACGATGTACTTGTTCATGCGGTTCGTGCCCGCGCCCATAATGCCGCGAAGGCCACCGGTACCGAACTCCAGGCTCTGATAGAAAGCATCCACGAGAGCCGTTTTGTCCTCATTCTCAAGCATCTGGGCGATTTCCGCCTTCGTCTCTGCATCATAATAGGGAGAATCGAGCCAAGCCTGCGCTTTAGCCTCACAATCTTTGATAAGCTGAATATCCATAACGATTAGTTTTTAGTTTTTCTTTAATTATTTGGGTACAAAATTACGAATAAGCGAGCGAAATACAAAATAAAAAGACAAGTTTTTATTTTTATTTCCAAGTGGAAGTAATTTCGACCGCAGGTCAAATATATAAAAAAAATTAGAGAATAGCGATTAGAGATTAGAGTTTTTTTGCTTAATCCATTGTTCTTGCGCCAGAATAAAAAAAAACTGCTCTTAAAGAAAGAGCAGCTTTGAATTTTGAGTTAGAAGATTAGAGGTTAAAGTTTAGTGCCAAGCCCTAATCCCTAATCTCTAATCCCTAATCCGGAGTCGCGACGCGCGACTACTCCAAGCCCTGAGCTTTGCTCGCGACCTCTCCCGCTCGGAAAAGCCCGAGCAAGCTCGGCTTTTCTCTCGCTTACTCGAGGCCGTGAATGGTATCCGTGTTCTTGATGACCTTGACGGCATCGGTTTGCTGAGAGCGCTTGGGAACGAGGTTGAAGGTCGCGTCTGCGAGAAGGTCCTCGAACTCCTTGCCAGGAGTCCAACGAACGTTCACAGCCTTGATGTTGGCGGCAGAGAAGTCCTCCGTGGTC
>JAFYYO010000098.1 GCA_017557475.1 Bacteroidaceae bacterium | reverse complement strand
ACCTACTTCAACCACATCTTCTCAAGCGGTTATAGTGCTGGCTACTATGGCTATCTTTGGGCAGAGGTGTTGGATAAGGACATCTTTTCCATCTTCGAGGCTTCAGGCAATGTATGGAACAAAGAACTTGCCACCAAGTTCAAGCAAACCTTCCTCGAGAAGGGCGGAGGCGAAGAGCCTATGATACTCTTCCAGCGCTTTGCTGACCGCATGCCAGACAACACAGCCTTCCTCGTAGGTCGCGGCTTGAAGTAGAGTTATTTCCTTATCTTTAGGACAGGAGCAATCTTATTACAGGGTTGGGGGAGAAGAACCTCCAACCCTTCTTTTGTCTGCTTTGCTTTGAGTTTGCCGTGACCTAAAAGTGTGACGGATGAGATGGGCTTCTTGAAGTTGGGATTGCCTTTTGCAAGGGATTTGATGAGGAGTCTGCCCTCTTCAGGCCAACCCATTGCGGTTACATAAAGGAACTTCTCTGTTTGGTTGAAACGGATGTCGCGATGGTCCATTCCGTTATATTGCCCCTCGTTGAAGCCCTGCGAGTTAATCTTGATATCTTTCTCAGCCACAGGGCCTTCGCCAAACTTCACCCAAGGTCGAGTGCCAAAGATGCTCTCGCCATTTTGTGTCATCCAAGCCTCCAATTCATCGAGGAATTTGGCTGCCTTCTCATCATAGGTTCCATCAGCTCGAAGCGGAATGTTGAGGAGCAAGTTGCCGTTCTTGGAGACGATATCGACGAGTTGCTTCACGAGATTGGTTGCTGAGCGATATCCTCTTTCGTAAGTGCCTGTGTTATAGTGCCAATCACCGATGCAATTGCATGTTTGCCAGGGTTCTTCCACCATTTGATTGGGCGCACCTCGCTCCACATCCCAAGTCAGCGCCTTCTTCTGCTCCTCGTTGAGAATCTTGCCGAAGACAACGCCTCGCGGGTTCTTATTATAAAGATGTGTGGCAATCTTCAGGCCGCAGTCGCTGAGCGGATAGAAGGGCAGAACGGTGACGTCGAAGTAGATGAGGTCGGGGTTGTAGCGATTGATGGCATCGAGGGTGCGATTGTAGAAGTTGTTGACGAACTCCTGCGAGGGCGGACAGGCGCCGTGACTCCAATCCCATTGCCCATGAATAGCGCCGTTGTCCCACGAACCTTTGCTCATCGGATGGTCCTGCTGATATAGCATCTGCGGGTCGAGCCCCTCCCACCATTTGCCTTTGCCGTCCTCTTTTCTGAGGTTTCCATCGTAATAGACGCCAGCCTTCTCGCCTTCCAAATCATAGCGCTGCGAGGGCTCAAACCAAGTCCAAGCGTGGTCGGCATGGAAGGAGATTCCGAGCGGAAGCCCATACTTCTTGGCAGCAGCAGCCCACTCTCCCAGAATGTCTCGCTTAGGACCGATGTTCTTGCTGTTCCAAGGTTGGTACTGGGAGTCCCAAAGGTCGTAGTTATCGTGGTGATTTCCAAGGACAAAGAAGTACTGAGCACCACATCGTTTGTAGCGAGCCACAAGGCTGTCGGGTTGCCAACGCTCGGCTTTGAAGAGCGGCAGAATGTCTTTGTAGCCGAACTCCGAAGGGTGTCCGTAGTGTTCGCGATGGAAGTTCGATTTGTAGTTGCCTTCCATATACATCTCACGAGCCATCCAGTCGCCGCTGCCTTCCACGCATTGCGCTCCCCAATGTGCCCAGATGCCGAACTTCGCATCGCGGAACCATTCGGGTGTCTGATGCTTCTCGAGCGACTGCCAAGTGGGTTCAAATGGTCCTGTCTGCATCTTCTCGTTCTCCTCGCTGACAGGAATTCTGTAAGTTCCTTGTGCAGAGACAGATATCGTGGCACAGAAGAAGGCAAAAGCAAATAAAGTCTTTTTCATAGTGTTCTATCTTTCTTGATTCTTGTTGTTCTCCAAGAGTGCTTTCACGGCTTTGTCGAAGTCGCTTTCAAGGAGGCGCATTTCTCTTTCGCGATAGATTTCGAACTCGCGCTCTGCCTTTTCGATGGCTTCTTGATGCGAGATTGTTCCTGTGCCTTCGAGGATGTTCTTGCGGAGGCGCAATATCTGGTCATCGAGAGCTGCTACCCAATCTGCCATCGTCATCGGATTCTGCTCCAAGGCTTGAAACTCAGCGTAGTCGAGGAACTGAGAGGTGAGCAGGTTCAGTCGCTGCAACTCTATCTCTGTCAGGTAGTTCTTGGCAATCTTCACATCGTCGCGAGTCACATAATTGCCCTTGAAGTTGGTCATGCCTACAAAGGGCTTTTCGTTGTCCACGCGCTCGTAAATCAGTTCTGCAGCCGTGTGCTCGTGTACGGCATAATGCATCTTGTTCTGAACTGTGGTAAAGAAGAGCTGAGTTGTCTTGGAGCGAGGGTCATAGTCGGTGGAAGTGGCGTAGATATCTGTCACTTGCTGATAGAAGTTGCGTTCGCTGCTGCGGATGTCGCGAATGCGTTGCAGCAACTCCTTGAAATAGCGGTTGCCGCCTTGCTTCAAACGCTCATCATCCATCGTGAAGCCCTTCTGAATGTACTCGTGCAAGCGTTGAGTCGCCCAGCGACGGAATCGAACTGCAACAGGCGACTGCACACGATAACCAAGGGCAATAATGACATCGAGGTTATAGTGGTCAACATTATAATTCTTTCCATCCGATGCAGTTGTTCGGAATTTCCGAACAACTAATTCTCTGTCTAATTCGCCGTCTTCAAAGATGTGTTTGATGTGCTCACTTACATTTGACTTGCTCGACTGATATATCTCCACCAGTTGTGCTTGTGTCAGCCACACATCCTCATCGGCAAAGCGCACGTTCACACTCACACGGCCTTCATCGTCCTTATAGAGAATCAGTTTGTTTTCTTTCTGTGCCATATTATTCTTTTTCCTCTGCAAAGATACAACTTTTCTCGCAAAAACTACAAATGAGCGTCCTTAAATCTTTCCTGCACCGCTTCCTTGTACTTTCGCGAAATGGGGAGACGTTCATCGCCAAGGACCACGTTGTCGTGCTCCAGACCTGTGCAGGCGGAGAGCCTTACAAGGAAGGAGCGATGGATGCGAAGGTATTCTGAACCTAATAAGCGTTCCCAAGAGGAGATGCTTGTCTTGTTGCGGAAGCGGCGGCCTTCTGTTGCATGAACCCAAACCTCTGTGTCGCAACTCTCGACATACAGAATCTCTTGCCTCGGTAGAGTCACGCTTTGGCGGTCGCTCACAAAGGTTATCGTCTCTTCCTCTTCAGGCAAGCGCTTCCCAAGCACCTTTCCGAGCCCGTAGTCGCCAATTATCATGAGGGTGAGCATGGAGAGCAGGAAGATGGGATTGCGGAGCATAGAGGGCACGGAGAAGTCCAATTCAGACATCTGGCGGTAGTCGAAGAGGATGATGGATTGGGCGATATGAACTGCGAGGAAAGCCATCGTCAGCACAAAGAGAAGAATGAAGATGAGCGATTTGATGGCTTCGCGACGATTGGCAGAAAAATCTAAGCGGGCAGTCATCTGGCGGAAGATGATGGCAACGGGCAGGAGCGAGGTGCTGAGCATCAAGGCTTCGGGCACGCGATAACCCATGCTGCAAAGGATGGCGGTCAGCAACAACAAGGCTGCAGCCCAATAGAGGGCAAAGATGGCGAATCGTTTCATATCGTTGACAAAGTTAAGCATTTCTCGCCATACAAAAGCCATTCTTGGGATGTTAAATCCACTTAAAGAGGGTTTCTGCAAATTGAGAGAGGGATTTGACGGGCAAATTATTTGGCTGGTTGCCAGTATAGCCGTACCTTTGCACCAGCAGCTGCAAAACGAAATGTTTAACCTTAACCCCAATCAGTCATTAGACCGACATCAGTGCTTATGAACGTTATATGTCTATTTATGCCATAGTATTATTTCTGCCGTCATCTTGCCTGGCATAAATAATGCTCTAACATAAATCCTAATGACCGAATGGGGTTATAAAAGAAAAAGATTATGATTACTCAGCTTTCAGATTATTTCATCAGCGGCAACATGATTCACATGTCCATCCTCACCCTCTTGCTCGCGTTTGTCTTCTTGGCCGCTTGGAAGGCTCCTGCTTGGGTTTGGAAGATAGGACTCCTTGCGCTTGTCTCAGGAATCCTGTTCGGCATTCTCGGCTACTACCAGATACAAGCCGCCGTACAAAAGACGCTCTTAGAGTCTGGCGACATCGCTCCTTCTGTTCTGCTGGGCGGATACAAGTGCATGATGATTCCCGTCATCTACGGCTTCATCATCTTCATCGCATCCCTTATCATCAACATCTTCCAGTCGCCAAGGATATAGAAAGCGTCCCATTGTCCCACTGTCCCACGTCCCATTAAGGTCGTTCCATATATGCATGGTAGAGGCAGGGTAGTGGGGGATATATGGTAATATATAGTAATATATAGTATAATATATTAATAATCAATTAATTATATT
>JAFYYO010000097.1 GCA_017557475.1 Bacteroidaceae bacterium | reverse complement strand
GTAGAGCATGATGGTTGCAGGCTTGGAGGGATCTTGAAGGGTCAACTCATAGATGGCGCTTTGATGACAGACTGCGAGATGAACATCTATACTGTTGTCGGCAATTTGAACTTGATAGTCATAAGGCGTAACATGCTCATTATCCCAACTTGTCGAGACAATCGGACGAAGTTCGCTGCCTTGAGTGATGCTCAGACGGAAAGCACTTCGCTCACGATGGTTGGTTACTACGATTGGCAGGCCGTCGAGCATCTCGGTAGTATAGTCGCTGCGAGTCGGATAAATGCGCATAAGACTGTTCGGCAACTGAATTGTGGGAAAGCAAGGAACCAGCAGATGACTGACGCTTCCGATGTATGGATTCACATAATCTACAGGCTCAACTGCCGATACTGCAAGGGGGGCAAACAAAGCCACAACGAGGCTTTTCAGGTTAATCTTCATAGTGTTTCCGTTTATTTTCAGGCAAAGTTACGAAAAAACTCTGAACTCTAATCTCTAAACTCTAAACTTTTTTGTACCTTTGTGCTACGAAAACAAACAACAACAAACTTTATGAGACATCTTTCATCTCTTATCATGCTCTTTTTTGCCTTGAGCGAAACGTTTGCTCAGGCTCCCATCAAGACGACTTTCGTGAGCGGCACAGGCCCTAACGACGAGGAAGGACCCAAGATGGTTTGCGATGGCCAGCTTTCCACAAAGTGGTGCATCGACAGCCCTCGCCGTTTGCCATACATTATTATACTTGATGCAGGCAAAGAGACGAGCATTGCCGAGTACGGACTCATAACGGGTGACGACACAAGTTCCTATTCCGACCGAAATCCCGTCACTTGGAAAGTGAGCGGAAGCAACGACAATCAGAACTGGACAATTATTGACGACCAGAAGAACAACCGCAGTCTCCCAGCCGAAGACCTGCAGGAATACCGCTTCACACCTACTGGAGCAGGAGCCAAAGAGAAGTTCCGCTACTTCCGTTTCGAGTTCATTAGAATGGCAGGAAGCACACGCATCCAGCTCAGCGAAATCAACCTCTACGACAAGCCTCAAACGCCTGTGAAAGCCACTTTCGTGAGCGGAACGGGCAGAGACGGCAAGGAAGGGGCTGCTATGGTGGCTGATGGTCGGCTCTTCTCGAAATGGTGTATCGACGAACCCCGCCAGATGCCCTACTCCGTCATCCTAGATGCAGGAGAACAGACGCCTGTTTCCGAATACCGATTTGTAACGGGAGACGACACACACTCCTATCCTGACCGCAATCCCGTCTCTTGGAAAGTGAGCGGAAGCAACGACCAGAAGAGCTGGACGACCGTCGATGAGCAGAAGAACAATCCCCGCCTGCGTGACGAAAACGAGCAGGAATATCGCTTCAAGACTGCAACTACAGGCAATTATCGCTACTACCGTTTCGAGTTCCTCAAAATGACTGATGGCACTCGACTCCAGCTTAGCGAAATCAAGCTCTACAAGTAAACTGGAGCAGAAATCACGGATCATAAACAGACAAAGGAGGAGAGCGGAAACATCGTTCCCCTCTTTTTTTTCAAACTAGGCGTGGCTAATTCGCAAACTAGACGTGGCTAGTTGGGCAATTAGACGTGGCTAGTTGTCCGATTAGGCGTGGCATGTTTGCTTCCCACCCCTGCCTAATTGTCAGTACTTGCACGTTAGTACAGCAGTCCTCGCAGGGAGGTACTCGAGTACCTACACGTGAGGACTGGAGTACATCCACAGGCGGACTATCGGGATACTGTGCCTACAGAGCCATCCATCCGTGTTATTTTGAGTGCTTTAGCAAATATTTTTGCAGATTTCTTTGTGCATAAAGAAAAAAATCCTAACTTTGTAGTCGGAAACATCATTCACCATCTAATTTGACAAAACACTATGAAAGAACTGAAAGGAACCAAGACAGAGAAGAACCTCATGGAGGCTTTTGCCGGTGAGAGCATGGCTCGCAACAAGTACACCTACTTCGCATCGAAGGCTAAGAAAGACGGATATGTACAGATAGCCTCAATCTTCGAGGAGACGGCGGCTAACGAGAAGGAGCAT
>JAFYYO010000096.1 GCA_017557475.1 Bacteroidaceae bacterium | reverse complement strand
ATAGAAGATGGAAGTAATTAATGCAATTGGTCGCCGCAAGAGCAGTGTAGCCCGTATCTACATGACAGAAGGCACCGGTAAGATCACTATCAACAAGAAGGATCTCACAGAATATTTCCCCTCTGCTATCCTGCAGTACGTGGTTAAGCAGCCACTGAACTTGCTCGAGGTGGCAGAAAAGTATGACATCAAGGTTAACCTCGACGGTGGTGGTTTCACTGGTCAGAGTCAGGCTTTGCGCCTTGCTATTGCCCGCGCCCTCGTAAAGGTGAATGCTGAAGACAAGAAAGCTCTGAAGAGCCAAGGTTTCCTCACTCGCGACAGCCGTGCTGTTGAGCGTAAGAAGCCAGGTCAGCCCAAGGCTCGTCGTCGCTTCCAGTTCAGTAAGCGTTAATATTTTTCTAGAGATTTTAGGAGATCCAAGGATTCCTAGGATATCTAGGGAAAACGTTTAGCATCTAAACCGAGGGGACCCGCTTGGCGGCTACCCCCCGGCTGATTCTAACAATCCAAAGAATTAAAAAGAAAGTAAACAATTTAAAACATTTAAAAGAAAATGGCAAGAACAAATTTTGACCAACTGCTCGAGGCCGGATGTCACTTCGGACACCTCAAGCGCAAGTGGAACCCCGCTATGGCTCCCTATATCTTCATGGAGCGCAATGGCATTCACATCATCGACCTGCACAAGACCGTAGCCAAGATTGACGAGGCTGCCGAGGCTCTGAAGCAGATTGCAAAGAGCGGCAAGAAGATTCTCTTCGTGTCGACCAAGAAGCAGGCTAAGGACGTTATCGCCGAGAAGGCCACCAGCGTAAACATGCCTTATGTTATCGAGCGCTGGCCCGGCGGCATGCTCACCAACTTCCCCACCATCCGCAAGGCTGTGAAGAAGATGGCTACCATCGACAAGCTGATGGGCGACGGCACTTACAGCAACCTCTCAAAGCGTGAGATCCTGCAGATCAGCCGTCAGCGTGCAAAGCTCGAGAAGAACCTCGGTTCTATCGCCGACCTTACCCGTCTGCCTTCTGCCCTGTTCGTGGTTGACGTGATGAAGGAACACATTGCCGTGAAAGAGGCTAACCGCCTGGGCATCCCCGTGTTCGCTATCGTCGACACCAACAGCGACCCCAAGGACGTTGACTTCATGATTCCCGCCAACGACGACGCTAAGGATTCAGTAGAGGTTATCCTCAACGCTTGCTGCGCCGCTATTGCCGAGGGTCTGGAAGAGCGCAAGGCCGAGAAAGCCGACGAGAAGGCTGCCAAGGAGCAGAGCGAAGAGGCTGCTGAGGCTAAGCCCCGCCGTGCTGCCCGCAAGGCCGAGAAGAAGGAAGAAGCTCCCGCTGAGGAAGAGGCTCCCGTAGCTGAAGAGGCTGAGGAGGCTGCTCCCGCAGAAGAAGAGGCTCCCGCTGCAGAGTAATTTTGGCGTCATACCGTCATAACGTAATACCGTAATAACGAAATAACAAAAAAGAATAAAACAATGGCTATTTCAATTGATGATATCAAGAAGCTTCGCGCTATGACTGGTGCCGGACTTGCCGACGTGAAGAAGGCACTGACCGAGGCCGAGGGCGACTTCGACAAGGCCAAGGAACTGCTCCGCGAACGCGGACT
>JAFYYO010000011.1 GCA_017557475.1 Bacteroidaceae bacterium | reverse complement strand
GGAGCCCTTGGCGACGCAGGTTGTGTAGTGACGGATGATGAGGCGCTGGCCGACTATGTTCGCGCGATGGCGAATTATGGCAGCAAGGAGAAGTATTTCAACGAAGTGAAGGGACTCAACAGCCGCATGGACGAGATTCAAGCCGCCGTTTTGTGTTTGAAACTCAAGCGTTTGGATGCAGATAATGAGGCTCGTCGCAAGGTGGCTCAAGCCTATAGTGAGGGCATCAAGAATCCGCTCATCACGCTTCCTTCGCAGAGCAACGACCCCTTGCAAAACGTCTGGCACATCTATCCCATCCGTACTCCTGAGCGCGACCACCTGCGTGAATATCTCTCGCGGGAAGGCATTGAGACGATGGTGCACTATCCCGTTCCGCCTCACAAGCAACAGGCTTATTGCGAATGGAACGACCGTAGCTATCCCATTAGTGAGCATATCCATCGCGAAATCCTGTCGTTGCCGATGTCTCCCGTCATGGAGGAAGAGGAGATTCGTCGGGTTATTGAAGTGCTCAATGCATATCGTGTTTGAAGAGGCATTGAGTCTCATCTGAAAATTAGGGCAGGCTAATTGCCCAACTAGGCACGTCTAGTTTGGGAATTAGGCACGTCTAGTTTGCCAACTAACCATGCCTAGTTTTTCCCTCAAGGCTTTAATGATGGTCATAAAAATATGAAGGGCATTGCCTCACGGCAACGCCCTTCGTTTTGGTTGGTTGGAAAAAGTCTAATTGAAATAATGGTTTGTGATTGATTTTAGGCTTCTGCGGGAGTTTCAGTTGTTGCTTCCTCAGCAGCCGGTGCAGCTTCTGGCTCAGCCTGAACTTCAGCCTCGGGAGCGGGTGCAGCTTCTTCAGCGGCTTCCTCTACCTTGGTCTCAGCCTCAGCTTCTGCCTGTGCGACAGCCTCAGCGGACTTCTTGTCTGCTACTTTCTTCGCGATCTCTTCGCCTACCTTCTTCTCAGCCTTCAGTCTTTCTGCTGCTGCAGCTTTCTTGTCAGCCTCGTTCTTGGCGGCTACTTGACTCAGACCCTTCTGCTTGTCAGCCTTCCAAGCATCGAATTTTGCCTGGCATGCTGCTTCGTCAAAAGCGCCCTTCTTAACACCACCACGCAGGTGCTTCATGAGATAAACACCTTCGCCTGAGAGGATGTTGCGAACCGTGTCGGTGGGCTGTGCGCCACACTCTACCCAATACAGGGCACGATCGAATTTCAAATCTACAGTGGCAGGATTGGTGTTGGGATTGTAAGTACCAATCTTCTCTGTAAACTTACCGTCTCGCGGTGCTCTTACATCAGCGATCACAATGCTGTAGAAGGCATAACCTTTACGGCCGTGACGCTGCAATCTGATTTTTGTTGCCATAATTTAAATTAGAACTTTTAATAGGTTTGAAATATGCCGCTAACTCGTAACGGCGGCGCAAAGGTACAACTTTCTTTTGAAATAAAAAGCAAATGGCATGTTTTTTTTCCTTTTTATGCTCTCGCACGCATGCTCGCACGTACCATATATATAATTAGGATGCAGTACATGCCGAGGCTTATGAGCTGGCTCGAGGGGTTCTCCCACCAGGCTTCGTAGTCGAAGCTGACGTTCTGCCATTTCAACGCGGCACTAATTACACCCATCAGAGCGCCGCCTGCAATGAAGCCGCTGGCAAGCAAAGTTCCCTTCTCGCCTCGAGCATTGTTCAGGGCAGCGTCTTTGCTCCGAGTCGTCACGAACCAATTGATAGCGCCACCAACGAGGAGGGGCAGGTTGAGTTCCAAAGGAATGAACATGCCGAGGGCAAAGGCGAGGGCTGAAACGCCGAATGCATTGAGCAAGAGAGCAATAGCTGCACCGATGCCGTAAAGCAACCAGGGCGCTCCGTTGCCACTCATCAGCGGCTCAATAACTGCGGCCATGGCGTTGGCTTGAGGAGCTGCGAGAGTGCCGTCGGTGAAGCCATAAGTCTTGTTCAGAATCATGATGACGCCAGCCACAGTTGCGGCGCTGACCAGCGTTCCAAGGAACTTCCACGTCTCTTGCTTGCGAGGTGTTGAGCCCAGCCAATAACCTATCTTCAAGTCAGTGACGAATCCGCCTGCCATACTCAAGGCTGTGCAGACAACGCCGCCCATGATGAGGGCTGCCACCATGCCGCTTGTGCCGCTTAGACCAACGGCTACCATCACGACAGAGGCAAGGATGAGCGTCATCAAGGTCATACCACTGACGGGATTCGTGCCGACGATGGCGATGGCATTGGCAGCCACAGTCGTAAAGAGGAAAGTGATGATGCTCACGACAAGGATGGCGACGATGCTGAATACAATGTTTCCGCCCATCACATCGAAGTGGAAGAAAAGGAACGTCAGCACGAGTGCGAGGATTACGCCAAAGCTGACAAATCGCATCGGAAGGTCCTTCTGCGTACGAGGAGCCTCGCTTTGAGCCTCGTCCTTCTTGCCTCCGAGTTCTTTCCCTGCCAGCGAAACGGCTCCGGCAATAATCTTGCGGCTCTTCACAATGCCGATGATGCCAGCCATCGCGATGCCGCCAATGCCGATGCTCTTCGCGTACTTGAAGATGACTTCTGGACTTGCCAGAGCTGCCGTAATGCCTTCCTGCACTTCGAGAGTGGGGAAGAACAGGGCGATTGCAGGCACGATGACCCACCAAACAAGCGCCGAGCCGCAGCAAATGATGAAGGCGTACTTGAGTCCGACGATGTAACCCATACCCAAGACGGCTGCCCCTGTGTTGCACTTCAGGACGAGCTTTGCCTTCTCTGCAACCGTATCGCCCCACAGAAGAGCGCGGCTTGTGAAGTTCTCGTGCCAGAGTCCGAAAGTGGCAACCACGAAGTCATAGAGTCCACCAAGCAAGCCTGCAATCATCAGAGGCCTAGCCTGAGCGCCTCCCTTTTCACCGCTCACCAGCACCTGAGTGCCAGCTGTTGCCTCGGGGAAGGGATATTTGCCGTGCATCTCCTTGACGAAATACTTGCGGAAAGGAATGAGGAAGAGGATGCCGAGGATACCTCCAAGCAGGCTTGCAAAGAAGACTTCCAGGAAGTTCACCGTCATCTCGGGGTACTTTGCTTGCAGGATGTAGAGTGCTGGCAAAGTGAAGATGGCGCCGGCAACAATGACTCCGCTGCAAGCACCGATACTCTGTATGATGACATTCTCGCCGAGAGCGTTCTTCCGACGAGTAGCGCTGCTCACGCCAACGGCAATGATGGTGATGGGAATGGCTGCCTCGAAGACCTGACCGACCTTCAGTCCCAGATAGGCAGCGGCTGCGCTAAAGATGACAGCCATCAGGATGCCCCAGCAGACAGACCACAGGTTAACTTCTCTCGGACTGCTTTCTGCAGCCATCATCGGTTCGTACTCTTCGCCCTCTTTCAGTTCGCGGAAAGCGTTCTCAGGTAATGAAGTTTTGTATTCCATATTTTTATTAGTTAGTTTGACAACAGACAACCGATAACAGACAACCGAGGTTGTCTATTTCCTTGCAAAGATACAAAAAGATTAGGGATTAGAGATAAGAGATTAAAGATTTTTTCGTACTTTTGCAGCCAAAAGCATAAAGAGATGAAGGTTGCGTTAGTACAGATGGACATTGTTTGGGAGTCGCCAAGCAAGAATTGGGAGGCAGCGGAGCGCTTGATGTTGTCTGCCGAGAAGAGCGATATCTATGTCTTGCCTGAGATGTGGAATACAGGCGTCACTACCCAACCTATGGGTGTGGCTGAGGGCGAGAACGGCGAAACCTTGCAGTGGATGCAGAAAATGGCAAACCAACTCGATGCCGCAATTGCAGGAAGCGTGGCAGTAAAGACATCAGATGGCACCTACAGGAACAGGCTTTACTTCGTCAAACCGTCTGTTGTCTGTTGTCCGTCATCTGTTGTCCAATATTACGACAAGCATCACCTCTTCTCCTATGGTGGCGAGACGGAGCATTACACGCCTGGAGATGAGTATGTAACGGTCGAGTGGCGAGGCCTGCGCTTTCATCTGTGCATTTGCTACGACCTGCGTTTCCCGCTTTGGCTCAGGAACCGCGACGACTACGATGTCCTCATCTGCGTAGCCTCTTGGCCGTCTGTGAGAATGCATGCCTGGAAGGTGTTGCTTGCAGCCAGAGCCATCGAGAATCAGTGTTATGTATTGGGCGTGAACCGCATCGGCAAAGACCCTTATTGTGAGTATAGCGGCGGCTCTTCCGTCGTCGATCCCTTCGGCTTTGCCACAACCTGCCCAGACAACGAAGCCTGCGTCCTGACCCATACCCTCGACCTGAAACGCCTCAAATCCTTCCGCGAAAAGTTTCCCGTCCTGAAGGAGAAAGATCCGGTATAGAGAACGAGCCTCGTTCGCAAATGACGGCAGTGTCATCGGCAAACATAACGTGTTATGATGACCAACATAACGTGTTACGATTGCAATCATAACGTGTTATGTTTGCCAACGCAGCACGGTGTGTTTGGACGAAGGCTTCCTTTTACTTACTTTTTCGTTTAGTTAAGGGGATTGAGACTGCCCGCTTAGAACCTTCTTACATCCTCTACTTCCTCGATTTTCTTGAGGTCGCGGCAGATGGCTTGGATGTCCTTTGCGTCGTGGACGCCGAGGCGGATTTCGGCAGTGAACAGGCCGTCGCTGGTGTCGATGTGTACGCTGTGGATGTTCACATTGAGTTGCTGCGAGAGGATGCCTGTGATTTGATGGAGGACGCCTACGCGGTCGAAGCCGATGATGTGGAGTGTGGCTGGGAAGGAGAGAGTGCCGTGAGTGTCCCAAGTGGCAGCGAGGATTTGGTTGCCGCCAGTAGCTTTGAGTCGCTTCGCCACTTCACATTGGCGTTTATGTATAATAATGTGTCCGTCTTCGCCGATGTATCCGAGCACATCATCACCGGGAATCGGGTGACAGTCGTCGCACAAAGTGTAGCGGTCGATGGTCTCTTCGCTTAGGATGATTGGCTTCTTCTTGTCGACGACCACCCTTTCGTCAGCCTCAGACCCCTCCAAACCTCCTCCTGAAGTGGAGGCTTCCGAGTTCTCCCCCTTTAGAGGGGAGTTAGAGGGAGTCCGCTTCTTAAAGAGGTTAAAGTATTTGCTCCACTTCGTTCCCTTTTCGATTTTCTCGTTGAGGGCAGCGAGGTCGCCTTCGCCAAGCACGATGGTCTGCGAACCAATCATGGAGAGGAGTTCCTCGCGACTGCTCAAAGCGTGGTAGCGACAGAGTTTCGCGATGTTGAAGCTTGTGGCTTCTTTCTCGTTCTTCTGCAGGAATTCGGTCAGGATGTCTTCGCCCACCTTCTGTTTCTCGCGTTCCATTCGGCGCAGGATGGCTTGTATCTTGCCCATCGCCTTTGCAGTTGTGGCGTAGTTCATCCATTGTTTTTCCACCTTTTGCGTCTTCGAGGTGAGTATCTCCACTTGGTCTCCGCTCTCCAGAATATGGCTGATGCCGACGAGTTTATGATTGACTTTAGCTCCGATGCAATGGGTGCCGAGAAAGGTGTGGACGCTGAAAGCGAAGTCGAGCACTGTGCAACCTGCCGGCATCGTCTTGAACTCGCCCTTAGGCGTCACGACGAATATCTCATTGGCAAAGAGGTTGAGCTTGATGGTGTCGAGGAAGTCGATGGCATTTGGCTGTGGGTCGTCGAGGATTTCCTTGATTTGGTAGAGCCATTTGTCGAGTCCGTCGTCGGTTCCCTCAGCGTTTCCGTCGCCATCCTTGTACTTCCAGTGTGCAGCAAAGCCGTGCTCAGCGATGTCATCCATGCGGCGGCTTCGTATCTGCACCTCAACCCACTTGCCCGACTTGCTCATGAGTGTGGAGTGGAGCGCCTGGTAGCCATTGGCTTTCTTGTTGTGTACCCAGTCGCGCAAGCGGTCAGGATGCGGCTTGTATATCGTGCTGGCGATGTTGTATATCTGAAAGCACTCGTCCGTTTCCGACATTCGTCCCGTCGGTTCAAAGATGATACGAACGGCCAAGATGTCATAGACTTCTTCGAAGGTGACGTGCTTCGTCTGCATCTTCGACCAGATGCTGTATGGCTTCTTGAAGCGTGCCTTGATTTCGTACTTGATGCCTGCCTTGTCGAGTTCCTGCCTGATGGGCTCTGTGAATTGGTCGAAGATGGTCGTCAAGTGCTCCCTGATTCCTTCGAGCTGGTCTTGAAGTGCTTTGTATTCCTCAGGATGCTCGTACTTGAAGCTGAGGTCCTCGAGTTCCTCCTTCACCTTGTTCAGGCCAAGTCGATGTGCCAGAGGAGCATAGATATAGAGTGTCTCGCCTGCAATCTTGTACTGCTTCCCAGGGAGTTGGCTGCCCAGGGTTCGCATGTTATGCAGTCGGTCGGATATCTTAATCAGGATGACTCGGATGTCCTCGCTCATCGTGAGCAGCAACTTCTTGAAGGACTCAGCCTGCACAGACGCTTTGTCGCCAAAGATGCCGCCAGATATCTTGGTCAGTCCATCTACGATTTGCGCTATCTTAGGGCCGAAGATGTTGGCGATGTCCTCGACCGTATAGTCCGTATCTTCTACCACATCATGTAAGAGAGCCGAGCAGATGCCGGTACTGCCCAAGCCGATGTCTTCGCAAGCAATCTGTGCAACAGCGATGGGGTGCATGATGTATGGCTCGCCGGAAAGTCTTCGAACGCCTTTGTGAGCTTCCTTTGCGAAGTTGAAGGCCTTGTCGATGATTTCGGTGTGCTTGCGATGATGGGATGCCAAATAAGTGTCTATCAGGTGCTGATACGCTTCGGCAACCATCTTTTCATCTTCCATTTCCCGAAGGTTAACGTCTTCCATAGATATCTTGTAGGAGTTAAAGTGGAAGTTAATTCACTTCGTTCATAGGAGTTAATTCGCTTCGCTTATGGAAGTTAACTCGCTTTGCTCGTGGACGATTGCTTTCTTAGCAGGCAATTTGTTTTGTCCTGTGCGAAGCGTTTTACTCCTAGCCAGCTCTGCTGGCTTAACTTCCTTTTATAACTTCCCTTTTACTTCCTGTTAAGTTATTTCACTCTTATCTTTCGTCCGGCATAGACGGTGTTGCCTTTGATGCCGTTGAGGCGACGCAGATTGGCAACAGATGTGCCGTTTCTGGCAGCAATCTTGCCGAGAGTATCGCCGTTTCGAACCGTTGCATACTTAGCCTTTCCACTGCTTTTACCCTTCTTTGCTCGAGGTTGTTCCACGACAGGAACGTCAATCTGTGCCACTACTTCTGTTGGCGGAACATAGATGGAGTCGCCAGCCTCGATGAAGGCATTGATGGCAGAGGTGGGCATACGGAGTGTGCAAGCGTGTGCATCGCCAGGAATGAGCGTGGTTCGGTACTGCGGATTGAGCATCTTGAGTTCCTCCTGACTAATGCCGCAAAGCTCTGCGATGCGTTCCATGCGAACGTTTTTGCTGACCTGTATCGTGTCTGTTCCCTGCGGAAGTGTGGTATTGACGGGGCATATATTGTGGTCGCAATAGTAGTTCATGATGTAGTTTGCCGCAATGAAGGCAGGCACATAGCCTCGTGTCTCAGCCGGCAAGTAAGGGTAGATCGTCCAATAATCCTTGGCTCCTCCAGCTCGCTTAATGGCCTTTGTGATGTTGTTGGGCCCGCAGTTGTAGCCGGCAATGGCAAGTGTCCAGTCGCCCAAGATGTTGTAAAGGTCGCGCAGATAGCGAGCTGCGGCATAACTTGCCTTGATTGGGTCGCGCCGCTCATCAATGAGGCTTGTCACCTCGAGGCCGTATTGCTTGCCTGTCGTAATCATGAATTGCCACAAACCAACTGCTCCAGCTCGGCTGACGGCAGTGGGATTAAGGGCACTCTCGATGATGGGCAAGTACTTTAGCTCCAAGGGAATTTGGTAGCTCTCGAGTGCTTCCTCGAAGATCGGATTGTAGAAGTTGCCCCTTCCAAGCAGCACGGCGACAGAGTTACGAAGTCGTCCGCTATAGAGGTCGATGTACTTCTGCACCACATTATTGTAGGGCATTTCGACGACATTAGGCAGTCGGCTGAGTCGATTGGCATAGGTCTGAGCATCGAACTGCGGGTTCTCGCTGGTTGTTTCGCAGGCTTCGTCGAAAGAGAGGAAGTTGCGTGTCTGCCAATCATACAGCAGGCTGTCGATTTCCTGCATCTGCATGCCTTCTGGAAGTTCGAGGGTTACGTCCTCGACATAGTCTTCGAGGTCGTCCTCTTCCTGAGCCGAGATGGGGAGCAGGGAACAGGGAGCAAGGAGCAAGAAAAGGAATAAGTATATGTAGGATCTGTTCATGTCTGTGTTGTTTAGAAGTTAAGGACGCATTGAACGCCTGGAGTTGTGGTACGATGGTTCATGTCGAAGCGCCCTGTTTCAATGATTGTAGGCTGTATCTCGAGACTTAAGTCGTGCGAAATATCAAAGGTGGAAAGCTCGGCATCCACGTAGGCATCGATGACGGAGAGCAGATAGACACCTCCGAAAGCGAAGATGCTGAGGTCGCGATATCTGCGGAAAGTGTCCTTTTTGCTCTTGAAGATTCTTTTGAAGCGCTCTTCTTTGCCGTCGATACTATAGCGAGGAGGCAGCATCTTCTCGTAGCTCTTTGTGTTCGGATCGCTATCCATGATGTCGAGATAGGCTTGCGAGTAGTCGGAATACATCTGTCCGTTCCAAGTGAGCGCATAGACGCAACCGAGGAAACCTCCATAGATGATGGGCAACTTCCAGTATTTGCGGTTGTAGATTTGCCCGGCTCCTGGTATCACAAGGCCCAGCCACATTGCTCTGATAGGGTCGGGCTTGAAGGTTGTGAGGTCGCGATGAGGCTTGATTCCCTTCAGCAAGTTATCGCTAATCGTGAGGAGCGAGGCCGTATCAACCACGATTGAGTCGGCTCTTTTGGCTTCGACAACCGTTTCGATGGAGTCCTTGATGAGCACACTTTCCTCTTCCTGAGCCGAGATGGGGAACAGGAAACAAGGGGCAAAGAGCAGAGTCAGCCCAAGGAGAAGTGTGCGAGGGAGAGTCATTTAACTGCGGAGTTTGTCGAGCATTTCGATGATGCGTTCCAGTTCTGTCTCGTTTGCGAAGGGGATGCTTATTTTTCCTTTGCCGCTCTCGGAGCAGGTCATCTCCACTTTCGTCTTGAAGATTTTCCTCAAGCCTTCGCGCAAGAGGTTGTAGTCGGCACTGAGGTTGGAGCCTTTCTGCTTGATGCGCTTGCCTGTCTTGGTCTTCACGGAACCGCCTTCGCTGAGCAGTCTGCCCATGTTCTCTATCTGACGAACACTCATGCGGCCTTTCTTCATTTCGGAGAAGACCTTGAGCTGAGCCTTGGGGTCAGAGATAGAGAGGAGAGCACGGGCATGTCCCATGTCGATTTCCTTGTTTCTCAAAGCCATTTGCACGCTTGCAGGGAGCTTCAAGAGACGCAGGTAGTTGGCGATTGTGGCACGGTTCTTGCCCACTTTCTCGCTGAGTTGGTCCTGCGTGAGACTGTGTTTCTCGATGAGGCTCTGATAGGCCAGCGACACTTCAATCGCGTTGAGGTCCTCGCGTTGGATGTTCTCGACGAGTGCCATCTCGAGCATATTCTCGTCGTCGACTGTGCGGATGTAGGCCGGAATGGTCGTCAGGCCGACTCTCTGACAAGCCCTCCAACGCCTTTCACCCGCGATGATGGTGTAGGTTCCGTCGCCCATATCACGAAGTGTGATAGGCTGCACGAGACCGATCTGGCGGATACTGTTGGCGAGTTCCTGCAGAGTGTCGTCGTCGAACTCCTGTCGAGGCTGGTTGGGATTCGGCAGAATGTCGTCCATTCTCACTTCCGAGAGGTTCGACGAACCACTTGTCTGTATCCCATCTGTCTGGAGCAAGGCGTCGAGCCCTCTGCCCAAAGCCTGTCCTTGATACTTTTTCTTGATTGCCATAATGCTTTCTGTGGAGTTAAAGTGGAAGTTAATTCGCTTCGCTCATGGGAGTTAACTCGCTTCGCTCGTGGAAGTTAAAGTGGACGATAGC
>JAFYYO010000095.1 GCA_017557475.1 Bacteroidaceae bacterium | reverse complement strand
ATTCTTGTCGTTAAGTTCGTAGCCAAAACTCCATTTGTCTTCGCCTCCGACATATGGTGCTCCAGCCCAATTCTTGTATCCCCACCACATATTCCTAAGGGTAAAGAATTGCTTGACCTCTTCACTATAGTCCTTATCTTTCTGTCCGCCATTGGGATTGGCATCGACGCTGGGCGTTGCGTTATATAGCAAGAGGGGCTTGCCTTCCCAATAAAACCAGCAATCCTGGTAGCGAGGCGTCTTGTAGAAGCGTTCGTAGAGGCTCTGCACGACATCAATCACGTTGCCATTGAATGCCCAGAAACAGAACTTTGGAACCTTGTTACCAAGAGCTTTCATCTCCTGCATCGTTGTGAAGAGCACTTCCCATTCGTCCCAATAGCACACGGCATTCGTGACATCCATGATGAGCACGTCCACTCCAGCATCGGCTAGCATCGAGAGGTCGTGCATGCAAACGTAGCGGTCTTGACTGAGGAAATAACCATATTCCGGCTCTCCCCAATGATAAGTTGCATAAGGCCAGTCAGGATTGCCTCGAGTGCCCATGGGATCTGCCTCGATAAGCTTCGTGACATCGTTCGTATAAGGCTGTCCGTTATGAAGTCCTTGCGTGTGCCAAGTGATGTAGAAAATGCCTACGGTTCGCGGCTTGCCGTCGGTCCTGAGCGGACATTCCTCTGCAGTAGGCAAGGAACGGCCAAGACCATCGAAGGCAACCCAAGAAGTTTGCGCAAAGAGCAAGGAACATGGGGCAAGAAGCAAAAGGGAAATTATGAATTGCTTAATCATTCTTTATTCGCTCTTTTCCTCTCAAGATGGTCAAGGATAACCTTTCGCATACGCATGCTCTTGGGCGTTACCTCTACGTATTCATCGGCTTTGATGTACTCGAGAGCCTCTTCCAGAGAGAAGATTGTGGCTGGGATGATGTGGGCTTTCTCGTCTGTTCCACTTGCTCGAACGTTAGTCAATTGCTTTGCTTTGCAGACGTTTATGACGATATCATTCTCGTGAACATGCTCGCCTACGACTTGCCCAGCATAAACTTGGTCTTGAGGTTCGATGAAGAAGCGACCTCTATCTTGCAGATGGTCGATGGCATAAGCGTAGGCATTGCCGCTTTCGAGAGCGATAAGGGAGCCATTCACGCGTCGATTGATGTCGCCTTTATAAGGCTGATATTCCTTGAAACGATGTGCTATGATAGCTTCGCCCTGACTTGCTGTAAGCATGTTTGTGCGCAGACCTATGATGCCGCGACTGGGAATGAGGAACTCGATATTGACCCTCTCTCCCTGACTCTCCATGCTTGTCATCTCGCCTTTCCTGCGAGTCACCATATCTATCATCTTCGAAGCAAACTCCTCAGGCACATTGATGGTCATCTCCTCTATGGGTTCGCATTTCACGCCATCTATCTGTTTATAGATGACCTGCGGCTGACCAACTTGCAGTTCATAGCCTTCACGACGCATCGTCTCGATGAGAACTGACAGATGCAGCACGCCTCTGCCGGAAACAACCCAGCGGTCAGTATAGCCTTCAGGCACTTCTACTCGAAGAGCAAGATTCTTTTCGAGTTCCCTTTCCAAACGCTCTCCAATATGACGGCTCGTGCAATACTTGCCCTCTTTACCAAAGAAAGGCGAGTCGTTGATAGTAAAGAGCATAGACATCGTCGGCTCGTCTATGCTGATAGGAGGCAGAGGCTCAGGATTCTCAAAGTCGCAAATCGTGTCACCAATCTCGAATCGCTCCAAGCCAACTATAGCGCAAATGTCACCAGAACCGACCTCCGCAGTCCTCTGACGCCCCATTCCCGTGAAGGTGTGGAGTTCCTTGATTTTCGTCTTCTCCAGCTCTCCATTCCGATGAGCGATCGTAATGTTCATGCCTTCGCGAAGTGTGCCGCGATGCACTCTACCCACTGCGATACGACCAGTATAGTTGCTATAGTCAAGGCTGGTGATGAGCATCTGAGGCGTGCCTTCGAGCATCTCTGGTTCAGGAATGTATTTAAGGATACAATCGAGCAGATAAGTGATGTCTTGAGTTGGCGTCTGCCAGTCTTCTGCCATCCATCCTTGCTTTGCTGAGCCATAGATGACGGGGAAATCGAGCTGCTCTTCAGTCGCATCAAGGTCGCACATCAGGTCGAACACCATCTCGTAAACCTCTTCTGGACGACAGTTCGGCTTATCCACCTTATTGATGACAACGACGGGCTTTAAGCCTATCTGAAGTGCTTTCTGGAGAACAAATCGCGTCTGCGGCATAGGTCCCTCGAAAGCATCCACAAGGAGAAGGCATCCGTCTGCCATGTTCAGGACGCGTTCCACCTCGCCACCGAAATCACTGTGACCCGGAGTGTCGATAATGTTTATCTTCGTGTCCTTGTAATTTATGCTGACGTTCTTGGAGAGAATGGTGATTCCACGTTCTCTTTCAAGTTCGTTGTTGTCGAGCATCAGCTCGCCAGTCTGCTGGTTCTCGCGAAAGAGATTTCCAGCCAAAAGCATCTTATCTACGAGGGTTGTCTTGCCGTGATCGACATGAGCTATAATGGCTATGTTTCTTATGCTTTGCATACTTTTCGTTTTCTTTTCGGCTGCAAAGGTACGATTAAGTGAGAGAAAAACAAAAAGAAAATAGAACTTTTTTCTTTTATATTTTCAGAACGAGTGTACCTTCGACTTTGTCAAAGGTACGAAGAAATGCAGGACAATCCCAATCTTGCAAGAGCTTTTCAAAAACACTCTAGTGATGTTTGCAAATGACACGTGTGTCGTTGGCAAACATTACACGTGATATTTGCAATCATTACACGTTATGTTTGGCAATTAAGCACGCTTAGTTTTAAGATGCGACTGGTCTTGTCTGTTACTCTATAACGATTGTCGCTACGATGACCTATCAGCCAAATGATATCTTCGCCACAAGTTGCCACAAACTGCTCTGCTTTCTCAAAGCGATTCAACTTGCGGTCTGTCAGGAAATCGCTTACCAACTTCCTTCCCTTCATGCCGAATGGAACAAATGAATCACCTTCTCGAATAGCTCGAACCTCAATGGCTTCTGTAAGCAAATCTGCATCAAAGTAAGCAACATTTGAACCTGTTTCCCCGATGCAAGACACTATCTCTTGCTTTAATTGAGGGACAGACTTCTCTGACGTATTTAGTGGTAGTAACAATAAGGCTTCGCGGTCAAACAATACCTTATGACTACTTGAGACCCAAAACTTGCCGACACGACTTCCATTAAAGGAGGTTGAGGAGCCAGCCATTAGCATTTCCTCTTCCTGAGCTTGATTGAATCCCTTCCCAGCAAGCCATTCATGAAGTAAAGTGTGGGAGGTTAGAGCATTAAGTGGGAAAGTGCTTGCCGTAATACCCAACTCTTGAAAAGCGGCTTCTATGCCCTTCTTGTAGTATGCCAAACTCTCTCGCACATTATCAGAGGCAAGACAAAGATGCTCGACAGCTGATGGATTGATGCTCTGAAGCATTGGAATGAGGTCCAGACGAATACTGTTCCGCTGGCAAGTACGTTCCAAATTGGTGCTATCTGTAACGTATGACTGTCCCCTACTCTCAAGGTACTGCAGAATCTCCTTGCGACTCAAGCAAAGCAAAGGACGGATGATGTCATCATGCTTAGGCTGCATTCCTGCCAAACCGCGCAATCCTGTGCCACGAATGAGGTTGAGAAGTAGCGTCTCAGCCTGGTCGTCTCGATGATGAGCGACAGCTATATAAGCTGCTTTTCTTGCCTTCAGCTCCTCTCGGAACCAGTCGTAACGAAGGTCTCGAGCTGCCATTTCTATGCTAATTCCACGCTCCCTTGCAACTTCCTCCGTATTGAAATGGCGAACAGAAAGAGTCACTCCTTGCTCTTTGCAAAGTTCCTCCACAAAAGCTTGGTCGCGATTCGACTCTTCGCCCCTCAAATGGAAGTTACAATGAAGAGCCTCAAGCTTGTAACCAAGTTCCTTCATAATAAGTAAAAGTGCTGTAGAATCAGCTCCTCCGCTCAGTGCAACAAGAACTAAGGACTCAGCTTCAAGTCCTATTTCTTTGGCAATATATGAGCAAACTTTCTCTATCATTTGTCCTGCAAAAGTTGTTTGGCATTCTCTTTGGCAGCTTCCGTCACCTTACTTCCGCTAAGCATGTGAGCAAGTTCTGCAATTCGTTGTTCCTCATCAAGTTGTCGAATATGCGTTAAAGTACGGCTTCCATCATCCTCTTTATATACGGAGTAATGCGTCTTGCCCTTAGCCGCAATCTGCGGAAGGTGGGTGATGGCAAGGACTTGCTGACTTGCATCTGTGCTCATCTGAGCCATAATCTGTGCCATAGAACTAGCAACTTTGCCACTCACGCCAGTATCAATCTCATCAAAGATGATGGTCGGAAGATGCATCTGCTTGCTGGTCAAAGCCTTCAAGGCAAGCATAACTCTCGACATCTCACCTCCACTTGCCACATCTGCTAAAGGTCTGGGACTCATGCTCTTATTTGCAGAGAAAAGGAAGGTGATAGTATCTTGTCCAGAAGGCTGTAGCTCTTCTGTCTTTTCCACATTTGCGTTGAAGACAACGGCAGGCATATCCATCTGAACAAGCGCGTCTTTCACCAGCCTTTCCACTTGTTTGGCAGCCTTCGCTCTGTCTGCAGAAAGTTTCTCAGCAAGCTTCTTTGCCTGCTCAGTATCTGTTGCTATCTGCTTTTGAAGCTCCTTTATATTATCCTCTGAATCAGCAAGTAATGAAAGTTGATTACGGATGTCTTCAGCAAGAGCGATAAGTTCTTCTGCAGAATCGACATGATGTTTCTGTTCAAGGGAGAAGAGATTGTCGAGCCTCTCTGTAACTTCCTGTAAACGAGCAGGGTTGTACTCCACATCTTCTGCAAGGCTGTTGATGTCGCTTGCAATATCTTTGACTTCAATAACAACGCTTTCCAGCCTCTCCAAATACGCTTCGATAGCAGGATAAACACTGGCAATCTGTTGCATTGTCTGGCTTGAACGCCTAAGAGCATCAATAGCTCCTACTCCATTCTCGCTATCATCTCCATTCAGCAATACATCGATACCTGAAAGCGCGACTTTAATCTCTTCGGCATGAGAAAGGGCACTCTGCAACTGCTTCAGTTCCTCGTCTTCTCCTGCTTGTGGTTTGAACTCGTCAAGTTGCTCAAGCTGGAAGCGCAAATAATCCTCGTCGCTCTGTCTCTTTGCAAGGCTCTCTTCCATCTCCTTAAGTTTGCGCTTGGCTTCCATAATGCGGGCATAACAATCCTGATACTGCGAAAGCAAATCGGGATGGCTCGCAACCGTATCTACAATACCAAGTTGGAAGGCAGGATTCTCGAGCAACAGATTGCTATGTTGCGAGTGGATATCAAGCAGACGAAGGGCAATCTGACGAAGAACAGCGACATTTACCGGACTATCATTCACGAAGGCTCGGCTCTTTCCATTAGCTGCCACTTCACGACGAAGGATGCACTCAGGCTCATAGTCGAGTTCATTCTCCTCGAAAAGAGCCTGCATGTCATAGCCTTCAATGTTGAAGATGCCTTCCACAGTACATTTCGCTGCCCCGGGCATAATGCTTCCAGAGTCTGCACGCTGCCCCATAAGCAAGCCGAGAGCACCAAGAATGATGGATTTACCTGCGCCTGTTTCGCCTGTCATAACAGAGAAGCCAGGTTCCAAGTCTATGTCGAGAGACTCTATGAGCACATAATTATTAATTGTCAGATGCTTGAGCATAACTTAAATTGTTTATTTGTTTCAGGAGTTGAACTGCTTCACCGATGGTATTTACATCGTCAATAAGAAGATTAATCTTGCCTTTGTCTTGTTT
>JAFYYO010000094.1 GCA_017557475.1 Bacteroidaceae bacterium | reverse complement strand
TGTCACTAATGAATGGGTACTGATTGCAAGCCAAGACTACATCGACGGCATTAGCCTCACCCCAGCCCTCTCCTCAAGAGAGGGAGAATGGTACGACCTCCAGGGCCGCAAGGTTATGAACCCACGAAAGGGTATCTACATTAAGGATGGTAAAAAGGTCTTGATTAAGTAAGAGAAGAGCCAAACTCGTTTGAGCTATGCCGAGCGGGAAAGAGCTCGAGCAAAGCTCAAAGTTCTGGTGAAGTGACGGCTGTTTGACACAGAATGAGAGCCTCGAATAGTTTCGGGGCTCCCTTTATTTTACGGATTCAGGTTAAAACTCAACAAGTATTCGAAAGACTTTGCCGGGTTGCTCCGACCACCATTGCATAGCGGCAGAAGCTTCTTCAGGCTTCACGACCTTACTGATGAGCCTTTCCACAGGGCACGTTCCTCTCTCCAAATAGCGAATCACAGCACGAAAGTCTGAAGGCAAGGCGTTACGAGAGCCGCGGATGTCAAGTTCTTTCTGCACAAAAAGCTTCGTCTGGAACGACACTTCGCTCTTAGCATAACCGATACAAACAACCCTTCCCGTGAAAGCCACTTCTTCAACTGCCATTTGATAGGTAGGAACACTACCTACGGCCTCAATGACCACATCAGGACCAAGGCCAGATGTCATCTCAAGGAGTCGATTGTGGACATCTTCAGTGCGCGTATTAATGGTATAGGTGGCTCCCATCTCACGAGCCAGAGCGAGCTTCTCGTCGTCGATATCAGCTGCTATAACTATGGCTCCTCTTAGGGTAGAGCGAACTATGGCTCCCAAGCCCACCATGCCACAACCAATGACAAGCACAAAGTCGGTATCCGTCACCTGAGCACGACTGACTGCATGAAAGCCCACGCTCATCGGCTCTATCAAGGCACAGGTGCGAGGGTCAAGTCCTTCGGCAAGAATGATCTTCTCCCAAGGCAGAGCAATACGTTCACGCATAGCTCCCCATCGCTGCACCCCAAGCGTTTCGTTATGCTCGCAGGCATTCACTCGACCATTACGACAGGAAGCGCATTTGCCGCAATTGGTATAGGGATTGACCGTCACCACCATTCCTGGCTTCAAACTTTCTGGCACATCGGCTCCCATTTTCTCTATCACGGCTCCCACCTCATGACCAGGAACAACTGGCATCTTCACCATCGGGTTCCTGCCAAGCCAAGTGTTGAGGTCGCTTCCGCAAAAGCCCACATACTCCAGGTGAAGCAGAACCTCGCCTGCTTTTAACTCTGTTTCGGGAATCTCAACGACTCCCATCTGCCTTTCGGCACTAATTTGTATTGCTTTCATAAAGTGAGTTCTTGAGTTTATGAGTTCTTAAGTTTATGAGTTCTTAAGTTACTCACTCATATTTTTAATGTATGGTAATTCGGGCAGCTCGCCGAAACCATAGAAACGACGAGCATTCTCGCCAAGGAAAAGACGCTTCTCGAGGTCGGGAAGTTCAGTAGTCTTCAGCACGAAATCGTAGCTCATGCGATAGGTGATGGCAGTAATGGTTCGCGGATAGTCGCTGCCCCACATCAGCTTCTCCATGCCCACCAGTTCCGCAGCCTCGCGAATGGCGCGAATGGCCGAAGGGAAGGGATAGAACTCGGAGTTGTAGAGCCAAGTGATGCCACCAGACTCGATGAAGACATTCTCATAGCGAGCCAACTTGATTTGCTCCTGCCAATCAGGATTCTCCCAAGGCGGCGAAACGGGCGGATTGGCCATTCCAAAGTGTCCAATGGCAATCTTGAGGTGAGGGCATTCCTCTATCACTTCGCGCAACTCGCCCACTTGCTGAGGGCCGTCTGCCAAAGTAATCGAGAGAATGACACCTTTCTCTTCCATCAAACGGAACATCTGCATCATCTCAACATCTGTCAGCTTTCTGCCAAGCAAACGATGTCCAGGGATAGCGAGGCCTCGGAAGCCTTGCTCTATCAGCGCTTTTGCCTGCTGGAAGAAGCCTTCCTGCAAGTAATTAGCCATTCCACAAACGAAGAAGCGCTGAGGGTATTTGCGGCTCACCTCAGCCAGATAGTCGTTCTGCAAGCCGTCGATGAACTCCTGAACCACCACAGATGCCGCCACTTGAGCGTAATCCATGTTGGAGAGGAACACCTCGGCCGTGTTCTTCCCATCAATCATGAAAGGCGGCAACATCTGCACCTCTTCGCCAAGGAAAAGCGAGCGTCCGTTCTTTGTGGTGCGGATGACTTGCCCGTTCCAAGTGGTGTCTTGCCTCAGCCAAAGGTGGCTATGAGCATCGATTATGAGTTTTTCCATCTTACAAACATTTGGTCACCTATAATGGCCTGCACCTCTTTCACCAAAGCCTCATCCATAGGCGCATCCACGAAGCCTATGTTCTTCAGGACATTAGCAGGATTGGCACTACTGAAGAGCGTTGTAGCGACACGAGGATTCAGGCTTGTTGAGAACTGTACAGCAAGCTTCTCGATTGGATACCCCTGCTCCTTGCAATAGTCAGCAGCTCGTGCACAAGCCTCTTTCAATGGCGCTGGAGCAGGATGCCAGTCGGGAGTGCCGCGTTCGGAAAGCAGTCCCATCGCCAAAGGCGAAGCGTTAATGATGCCAACCCCGTGCTGCTCGAAGAAATCGAGATAGTCTGTCAGCATCGTATCGTTCAGGCAATAGTGGCAGAAGTTGAGGATGCTCTCCACCGTTCCTGGCTCTGAATGCTCCACAACCCACTTGAGATTCTCGGGCTGCAAGTCGGTAATGCCCACATGACCAACGACACCTTTCTCTCTCAGGGCAACAAGAGCAGGCAAAGTCTCGTCGACAACCTTCTGAAGACCGCCTTCCATACCTGCCTGAAACTCTATGTCATGAACATTAATCAGGTCGATATAATCAACATTCAAGCGCTTCATGCTCTCATAGACGCTCTCCGTAGCTCGCTTGGCGGAATAGTCCCAAGTGTTGATTCCGTCTTTGCCGTAACGCCCAACTTTCGTCGAAAGATAGTACTTGTGGCGGGGAATCTCCTTAAGCGCCTTGCCCAGCACAGTCTCTGCCTTTAGATGTCCGTAATATGGCGAGACGTCGATGAAGTTGATGCCGTTATCGATGGCCACATGAACGGCTCGAATGCCTTCATCTTCACGAATGCTATGGAAGACACCTCCCAAAGACGAAGCCCCAAAACTCAGGTTCGAGACGCGCAGTCCAGTCTTGCCTATTTCGTTAAATACCATAATAAT
>JAFYYO010000093.1 GCA_017557475.1 Bacteroidaceae bacterium | reverse complement strand
TAAAAACAAAGAAAGAGGGTTGTTCGCCCTCTTTCTTCGCTAATGTAGTCTCGTCTCTTACTCGTCGTCCAGAATCTTTTCGAAAGCCTGAATCAGGACGTTTGCCATGATCTGCATGCCGTCGTCGTTGGGATGCAGGGCAGTATCGTAGCTCCAGTTGTCGAGCTGTCGCTGACCACCACACTCGGCGAAGAAGTCGGCTACGGGGAACGACTCGTAGGCCGCTATCTGACGAATGATGTTGGCATACTCCTCGAGATAAATGTTATTCAATGGATCGTACCAGTGGTCGGGCAGATAACCGCCGAAGCCGTAAGCCTTGCGGGGTGTGCAAAGAATGACGCGGGCCTTCTTGTTGCGGGTGAAAATCCTGTCGATGAGCTGACGATAGATGGCTGCGAAGGTGCCATTCTTCGTGTTGTTGATGTAGTCATCAATGGTGCCCACGGGAGTAGAATGTCCCCAGTCGTTGATGCCGTGCTCGATGGTGTAGTAATCAGCCAGCACAACCGCATTGATTGCCGACTGGAGGACTCCGCCATTGACTGCTTTGTTGCTGAATTTCTCGAAGGCGAGTTTCTCCATGACACGCGTCTGATAGCCCTTGGTAAGGCCTTGACCGACATAGTTTGCCGTGTTATCGTTGAGCCATGAGATGGAAGTGCCCAGCGAGCACCAACGGCCTTTGACCTGACGAGGCTCAGTGACTGAGACTGCCGAAGCCTGGTCGGGACTGAACACGATGCTGTCCACTTCTTCAGTGTTGTAACCATGGTTCTTGCCTTCCTTGTCATACACCGTGAAACTCTGCGCCACAGCCACAGAGGCTATGCCGCAGAGTATGAGAGTCAGAAATGCTTTTGCTTTCATTTTTCCAGTTTACTTAACCAATATTTTCTTTTGACCTACAATGTTGATACCCTTCTGTACCTTGCTCAGGCGCTGACCAGCGAGGTTGTAGATGTCAACGGACTGGTTGTTTTCGTCTGCTTTCACGCCGTTGATGCCATCAGGATCGAAGGCTGCCAGTATAGGATAGCTGCCTGGTTCCATATCGCAAGACCATACATTAGGATCCCACGCCACAACCTGACTCTGCATATCAGCAAAGTTGGTACCATCATAGTAGATAATATCGTTCAGACTATCGCTGCCACGAGCAGGACCGAAGTTCTTGTTCGTATTGTTCCAAACGCCTACACGATTGTAAGAGCCTGCAGGAGTTGCATCCTGGAAGCCGCCGCCAATGATGCCACCGCCGCGATTGATGCTACCGGCTGCATAGACCTGAGTCATGACAACCTTTGCACGTACACGACCAATGATGCCGCCTGTGAGGTCGGTCGAGCCGTTCACTTCCACATTGGCATAGCAGTTGGTGATATGGCTCTCATTGGCCACGTTGCCGAACATGCCGCCGCAGTAGCCACTGGCAGTTATCTTACCCGTTACCCAAACGTTCTCGATATAGCAAGTCTGACCGTAAGACGAGTGCCCCAGATAGCCAGCCAGGATGCCTGTGCCGCCAGTGCATGTTACATTAGCATTCTCTACACCCAAGTTGCGCACGTTGCCGCAAAGCACACCGAAGACACCGCAGTAGTCATACGCTCCATCCGTATTGGAGGTCAGGTTGCGGATGACATGGTTGCGTCCATCGAAGTCAATGTATGGATAACCGTTCGACTGGTCTTCGATGTTGAAGAGAGGCGTCCAATCCGTTACGTCTGCCATATCGACATCATCTTCCATAATCACATAGTTCATACGACCGGAGATGAGCAACTTAATCAGATTAGAGAGATCTTCAGCAGACTTCACTACGAACGGATCGTCCTGAGTGCCTGCGTGCATCTTTTCATTGGTGTAAGTGCCATCTGCAGCAATAAATACAGTCTTGTGTGTATCGTCGAGCACAGGGAATTCGTCTGTACCGATAGTCTGATACCAATGGATGTCACTCTGGTTGCCGTTGAGCTTGTAGCAAACCTCGCCGCTCTTGAACTGCTCGAGAGTCATCTTCGTGCCTTGCGCTGTTCCTATCTGGTTCAGGTAGTAGCAATTGTTCAAGCTGGCATCACCTCGACAGAAGGTGTAGCAGTAATCAGTGCCAGTGCCTTCGGTCAGAGAGCAAGTGGTGTAGCAGTTGTTCAGGGTAGAGCGTGTTCCGCTAGAAGCATAAGCCACGAAGCCGCAGTACATCGAACTCCCTTCATTTCCCATCGTACCGAGAGTAGCGCAATTATTGAAGGTAACGTTGCCATAAAGGGCACCTGTCATGCCGCCATCACCTGTCACGCCGCTGCGTTCACCAGTGATGTTGACATTCGTGATAACATTCTCGATGAGCACATTGCCTTGCATATAGCCATTGAGGGCTCCGAAGTGGATGGCTGTTACAGTGGCTTCGCCTTCTACGCGGAGGTTACGGATAGTGGCTCCATTCATATAAGCGAAGAGGCCGCCGTAGTTAGCATCGACCGTATAGCTGTAGGTTATGGTGTGTCCCTGTCCATCGAAGATACCTGCGAATTGTGCAGCCTCGGTGCCAACCATCGTTTCAGCAAAGTCTGTTTCACGCAGGTCGATGTCAGCAAGGAGTTTGGCATTGATTTGTGTTCTGCCAGCATTAACCATACCTGCAAAGACGTAAAAGTCTCTTGCATCAGTAAGGAGATAGTAGTCATCTTCCACATCAGGAAGGAAGGTCAACTCGTCCTGCAGGTTGATAGCCAAAGCTTCCTCGGTCGAGATAGTACCATCAACATAACCATTGGTCAGATAGGAGTAGAGGTCCTCCAACTTATTGAACTCCTCTTCGGTAAGAATCTCTGAGAATTCACTAATCAGGTCGTTCAACTCTTCGGCATTATCCATGAGGGTCACATAAGCTTGCTTGCACTCATAGATTTGCAGGAAGAGCTCAGAGAACTTCTCGATGAGCTGATACTTGGCAGCCGGCTCTGTAGTGCTTTCTACAGCATTGAGAGTCTCACGGAGTTCGTTCTTGAGAGCTGTGCTGAAGTTAGGATATACGGGATAGTCGTCATCTATAGCAATGCTGTTCTCGTAAACGTCGAGAATAGTACGAGCACGAGCCGATTGCGATTCGAGAACGCGGTCAAGGCTTTCGTCGGCCTCATCCAATTGTCCATAATAGAAGACCTTGATGTTACCAAAGCCGAGCCAGTCACGAGAGAGGCCAGTGCCAGGTTGACGAATGCCAATGGTCAGCGAGCCGTCAGTAACGTTGCACAGCACATAGTTGGGATAACGTCCAGCCTGGAATGCGTTGCAGCAGCTGACAATGCCCTGCATCGTATAGCCTATTACTTCTTCGCCAGCTTCATCATATATCGGGAAGTCAGCGATCGGGCCATTGATGTTGCAGTTTACTCCGTCGATAGCATCTTCCACTTCTATCATGTCCTCGATGTTGGTCTGGAAGAAGTTGTGGATGTCGTTAGTGTAAAGTGTAGCTGCATAGTTTGTGTTGTAATAGTCGCTGTAGGGATGCGGACGGAAAGCACCATTAATCCGCAACTCGTAGATACCATTGGGAAGACCTGTGACAGTCTGATACATGTCCATCTTCGCAGCAAGACATTCAGCTGCATACAATGGGCTGGTCTCAGAACCACCCCAGCCTGTAGGAACTGTACCTTCCCAGCCATTGAAACGATCGCTCAGGTCGGCATTGGTGAAGAGCAGAGTGACATCTGTTCCGGCAGCAATTGTGGATGTGACGGCTTCCGTCAGTTTCTCATCAATGAATGCAGTCTCTGCGATGATTTCCTCTTCACTGAGCTCGAGGTTATCAAGTATATAGGAAACCGAACCGTTAGGATAGTCATCGCTTGGCTCGTTGTCGTCAGTCAGATAAGACCTCAAAAGGTTAGCCTTTACATTATCTAAATTAGGATTGTCATCCAAATACTGCTTGGTCTCTTCTACCTTAGCGATATAAGCGGCATAAGCATCGGCACAGCTCTGGATGGCCTGTCGCTGACCTGCGAGTTCGTTGTAGCCTGCCATGAAAGCATCTATGTCAGCAGCAGAACTCAGATCATCTAATGCTTCGAGATAAGCATCTATGAGGCTCTTCTGGGCAATGACTTCTCCGTAGTGCTCCTTCTCCTCTTCAATGACAAGGGTAACGAACTCGTTGAAGCTTGCTTCGTCTGTGATATTCATGAAGGTCTTGCCTGCGCCATAGACTCTCAGATGATCGTCGAAGGGCAAGGGAAGCTCATCGTCGCCAAGCGTCTGGTACCAGCCGATAGTGCTCTGGTCGCCGTTAAGCATGTAGCAAAGTTCACCGCTTGCCAATTGCTCCTCGGTTATCTGAGCCTGATCTATTGTGGGTCCGCTAAGCACCTTTCCGAAAACATTAAGGTAGTAGCTGTTGTTAATGGTAACGTGGCCGTTCTGGTGCGTCAGCGTGAAACAGTTGCCTGTGCCTGTGCCCTCGGTAAGCTTGCAGGTACTATAGCAATTGTTCAGGATGGTGTAGGAGTCTGCATGTGACCAGCCGGAGAAGGGACTGTACATAGAGCTGCCCTCGAAGCCCATCTCGCCAAGTGTGGCACAATTGTTGAAGGTCATGTGAGCGTAGTTGGCGCCGACCATGCCTGCGTCGCCAGTCACTTGATGCATTGCACCTATAATATTCACATTCGTCACGACGTTCTCGACGAGAACGGTGCCGTCAGCCTTTCCAATAAGAGCACCATAGTGAATGTTCGTCACATAGACATTTCCTTCGACAAGCAGATTGCGGATTGTGGCATCCTTGACGAAGGCGAAAAGGCCGCGCCACTTCTCTGTTACCTCATCATAATCGTAGTAGATAGTGTGCTGGCCACCGTCGAAGATACCAGTGAACGGCCTACTTTCAGTACCTATCATCATGTTGGGATCAACGCAGTAGCTCAGGTCGATGTCGTCAGTCAGGAGCACTTTCAGTTCTGCATCGCTCTCTTGAACCTTGAGGGAGAGCCAATACATCTGCTCGGGACTGCCAATGAGATAGAAGCCATCAGCGTTCTGTGTTACTGCATTGGGGTCAGTCATGCCGCAAACTGTGCAGATTCCGTCTAAGCCAAACTGATGGTCAGGAATGACGGGATAGCTTTCGGTGTTGCTGTAGGTGAGAGGATTTTCTTCAAGTTCAGTGCCGTCGCAACGTAAAGTGCCGGAGCCATAAACGCGTGGGCCATTCGGGTTTGGCATTGGGAACTCGTCAACGCCAATGTTCTGTGTCCAGACGATGTTGCTTTGGTCACCGTTGAGTTTGTAGCAGAGTGCGCCGCTAGCTATCTGCTCTTCAGTAACCTGCGTGCCCTGTACCTTATCGATGTAGTTGAGGTAGTAGCAGTTATTGAAGTAGTTGGCACTCGTGCCGCCATGCGTCAGAGTAGCGCTATTGCCATCGATTGTTGTGCCTTCCTTGAAGTAGCAGGCTGCGTAACAGTTGTTAAGTGTTACGCTACTGCTGCCGTTTGACCAGCCGGAGAAGGGGCTGTACATAGAACTGCCGGGATTGCCTAAAGGACCAAGAACGGCGCAGTTGTTGAAGGTGATGTCGGCGTAGTTGGCACCCAACATGCCTGCATCGCCGGTTACACCAGAGTGTACTCCTGTAACATCGACATTCGTCACAACTTTCTCTACGAGTACGGTGCCGTAAGCAACACCGATGAGAGCGCCGAAGTGGATGTTTGTCGGATAAGCTTCACCTTCTACTCGCAGGTTGCGGATTGTGGCTCCATCCACAGCAAGGAACAGGCCGCGCCACTTCTGTGCCACACAATCGCCTTCATAATATATAGTAATGGTATGTCCTTGACCATCGAAGACGCCCTTGAACTTCGCATTTTCCGTGCCAATCATCAGGTCGACATAGTCGCTTTCTGCCAGATTGATGTCGGCAGTCAGCAAGCCATTAACATCTGCTCCGCTTTCTACGGCATCGGCAAAGGCTTTCAAATCTTCGGGCGTAGCAATTTCCATCATTGTGGGAGGAACTGCGCTGCCCAACTCGCTGACTTGTTCGTCGGTAAGAGGAGTTTCCCAAAATGCCACTTCAGAAACGTAGTTTTCTGCCAACTCACCGTCCTCGTCGCAGAACAGATAGAAGCCGAAGGGCTGAATCTTAAAGCGGTCATTATTGTCGGGATTGGCTGTAACAAGTTTCTTGCCGTCCACATAAAGGATATTCTTGCCGTCCCGATAGCTCAGCACTACTCTATACCATTTGCCATTCTTGATGGTGCCGAAGTAACCACCTATGGAGTTTATGCCAATTTGGTTGGAATAGAAGAAGAGGTCGCCGTCGTTGCCGTTGTCCTCTGCAGTTTGTAACAAGCTGTTGTAAGGACTGGCATCAGGCGTCATAACGTCCATCATGAGCGTGTAAGACTGCGAAGCCGCTGCACCATTTGCGCGTACGACCTTCAATGCCGAAGAGCGTGGCACCTTGATGGCACCGTTGTCTTCAGACGGTCCTACTGCCGCAGTAATGCCTGACTCGCCAATTGTCGCAACAGAAACACTCTTGTTGCTCACAATGGCGGGAACCATTGTAAGGCTTCCCTTTGAGGGAGCCATCAGATTATCAGTGTTCTCGAAAGTCCACTGACCGGTAGGCTCAGGTGTTTGAGCCATTACCTTCACACTGTTACCCACTAAACCCATCAAGGCAAGCAGGAACATCAAAAGTAATTTCTTTAACATAATGAATAATTGTTAGGTTAGTTATTTATTTGTTAACTCACATTCTTATTTTGATAGTAAGCACTGCAAAGATACAATTTTCTGCGGAACAAAACAAAAAAAAACAAAGTTTTTTTGCAACCACATCTGCCTTTTATGAATTGTGACCCAGGAAGGGCTTTTCAACTAATCATGTTGAGAAATGTCGTTATTTTTCCAAAATCTTGCCTCTGGAGAAGCGATTCTTTTCGCTCAAACGAGTCGGAGGCTTCAAATTTTCGATTTTTTGAAGGTCAAGACCCACGCTGAGAATCAAGGAGTTGCGAGACAAAGTTTGTAAAAACTAGTGTAAAAAGAGGCAAAAAAGCGTGTTTTTCGAGCATTTTTAACCGGTGAAATCGGTCATTTTAACGTGTTAAAATGGCAAACATCACGTGTTATGTTGGCAAACACTCCCTGTTAAGTTCGAAAACTTCCCACTTTTTGCCCCAAAATTTGACTCGCGGAAAAAATCTTTACAAAATTTTTCGTCTTTTCACAAAGCATGAAAAACCACTTTTTGTCAAACTTTTTCCTGCGGATTATTACACTTCCAGAAGATTTTCAAAGGCAATTTCGCTTGTAAAAGAAGCACGAAAATCGAGTTTCAACGACTCTTCTTTCAATATCCTAAACGAAGTATTGCGGGTTTCGATTATTTTTCGTACCTTTGCACACGATTTGGAGTACACATTATTTTAACGATATGCAACAACAGAAAGTAATCATCTTGGACTTCGGTTCGCAGACGACTCAGCTCATTGCTCGCCGCCTTCGCGAACTCGACACCTTTTGCGAGATACTGCCTTACAACAAGTTTCCCGTCGCCGATCCCGATGTGATTGGCGTCATCCTTGCAGGCAGCCCTTATAGCGTCTATGACCCTGAAGCCTTCCGCGTTGACCTGAATCAGTTCAGAGGCCGTATGCCGATTCTCGGAATCTGCTATGGTGCGCAGTTCATGAGCCATACGCTTGGCGGCAAAGTGGAGCCTGCAGGAAGTCGCGAATATGGTCGCGCCAACCTCTCTACCATTGACTTCAACGATCCTCTCTTCAAAGGATTCGACGAGAACAGTCAGGTCTGGATGAGTCACGGCGATACGATTACGGCTCTGCCAAACGGTTTCCACGCAATCGCAAGCACAGAGAAGGTGAAGTACGCCGCTTATGCAGCTGATAATGAAGCCATTTGGGGCGTTCAGTTCCATCCCGAAGTCTTCCATACCTTACAGGGAACTCAGTTGCTGAAGAACTTCGTGGTCGATATCTGTGGCAGCCGTCAAGACTGGTCTCCCGCTAATTTCGTGGAGACGACTGTGGCTGAGTTGCGCGAACAGATAGGAGATGACCGCGTTATCCTCGGCCTTTCAGGAGGCGTGGATAGTAGCGTGGCAGCCGTTTTGCTCAATCGCGCTATCGGGAACCGCCTGACTTGCATCTTCGTAGATCACGGAATGTTGCGCAAGAACGAGTTCCAAAATGTGATGAAGGATTACGAGTGCTTGGGCCTGAACGTCATCGGAGTGGATGCAAGCGCTCGTTTCTTCGCCGACCTCGAAGGCGTGACTGAGCCTGAGAAGAAGCGCAAAATCATCGGAAGAGACTTCATCGAAGTCTTCAACGCTGAGGCAAAGAAGATTACAGACGCAAAGTGGCTGGCTCAAGGCACGATTTATCCTGACCGAATCGAAAGCCTGAACATTACGGGAAAAGTCATCAAGAGTCATCACAATGTAGGCGGTCTGCCCGAGGAAATGCACCTCAAGTTGTGCGAACCGCTGAAGTGGCTCTTCAAGGACGAAGTACGTCGAGTAGGCCGTCAGCTGGGCATTCCAGACCATTTGATTGGTCGTCATCCCTTCCCAGGCCCAGGTCTTGCGGTCCGCATCCTCGGAGCGATTACTCCCGAAAAGGTTCGCATCCTGCAAGATGCCGACGATATCTTCATCCAGGGACTGCGCGACTGGGGACTCTACGACCAGATCTGGCAGGCTGGAGCCATTCTGCTCTCCGACGTACGAAGTGTCGGTGTGATGGGCGATGAACGCACTTACGAGAATCCTGTCGCTTTGAGGGCTGTGACGAGCACAGACGCGATGACTGCCGACTGGGCTCATCTGCCTTATGAGTTCATGGCGAAAGTCTCGAACGACATAATAAATAAGGTAAAAGGAGTTAACCGCGTTTGCTACGACATCTCGTCGAAGCCGCCCTCGACTATCGAGTGGGAATAACAGAGAGCGTACCTCGTTTTAGAAGACTGCATTTAACAACAAAACAATACACCTATGACAAAGCGTTTTTCAGGACTTATGGCGACCATCTTGACCGTCCTATGTTTGCTACTCACAGCATGTGGAAAGTCCAAGACCGCAGAGGAAGAAGAGATTCAATATGTCAAAACTGTACAGGCAGAGCGTATAAGCGATGCGGCTGAGCTGAACTATCCGGGCAGGACAAAAAGCTCGGAAGAAGTCAATGTCGCTTTTCGTGTGAGCGGACCAATACAGCGTATCTACGTAAAGGAAGGGCAATACGTCCGCAAAGGACAGCTCATCGCGCAGATGGACCCTCGCGACTATCAGGTGCAACTCTCGGCTACACAGGCTGAGTACGAGCAGATAAAAGCCGATGCGGAAAGGGTCATCGCACTCTACGAAGAGAACGGAACGACAGCATCCAACTATGACCGAGCTCGCTACGGACTCCAACAAATCACGGAGAAGCTGGCACACCACAAGCATCAACTCGCCGACACACGTCTCTACGCTCCCATCAGCGGCTACATACAAAACAAGATGCACGAATCGGGGGAGACAGTAAGTGCCGGAATGCCTGTCGTCTCCATGTTCAACGCTGGCGACATAGAGATTGAAGTCTATGTTCCTGCATCCGATTATGCACGTCAAGGCGACTTGCTCAGCGCAACTTGTTCCTTCGATGTAACACCTGGCAGGATTTATCCGCTTGAAATCGTTCGCGTGAGCAAAGAAGCAAACGCCACACAACTCTACGCAGCACGACTGCGCATCAAAGGCGATTACGACCACCAGAAGATAACGCCAGGCATGTCCACGATGGTTTATGTGTCGTACCATGCACCCAACGAAGTGGACGGCGTCACAGTTCCCACCACAGCCATCGATAGGAAAGACGGACAGACATTTGTCTTCGTGCTCGACAAGAACACAGGCATCGTCGAGCGTCGCGAAGTCGAAGTAGGCCGCATCGACCTCGACGGCAACATACAGGTGCTGGATGGTTTGAAGCCGCAGGAAACCGTGGTTAGTGCCGGAGTTCGTTACCTCAGCGACGGACAAAAGGTGAAGGAAATGGAGAAGACATCTAAGGCAAACATAGGAGGACTCTTATAATATGGAACTGGACTTTTCCCGCTGGGGACTAGACAACCGAAAGCTCGTCTCCTTCTTCGTGGCAATCCTGGTAGTGGGAGGCTTCATCAGCTACAGCATCATGCCGAAACTGGAAGACCCCGCCATCAAGGTAAAGCAAGCGATGGTCGTCACCGTCTATCCAGGTGCTTCGGCACACGAGGTTGAACTTGAAGTGACCGACAAGCTCGAGAAAGCCATCCGCGAGATGTCCGGCATCGACAACGTACAAAGCCAGTCGATGAACGACTTGAGCCTCATCACGGTCGAACTTGAGACAACCGTAAAAGACGAAGACGTCGAGCAATGCTGGGACATACTTCGTCGCAAGGTTAGCAATGCAGCATCGTCGCTCCCCAGCTCAGCCTCAACTCCACAAGTGCGCGACGACTTTGGCGACGTCTACGGAATGTTCTACGCCCTCACGGCTGACGGGCTCACAGACCAGGAGATGTCTGACTATGCTGAACTCGTGAAACGCAACGTCGCCGACATCGATGGAGTGTCGAGAGTCGAGATTTACGGACAACGACAGGAATGCATATACATCGAGATGCGTCAAGACAAGATGGCCAACCTCGGAGTCATGCCGATGGAAGTCATCTCGACGCTCAACAACCAGAACAGCACCACTTATTCCGGCTATTACGATAACGGCACGCATCGTGTCCGCGTTACCGTCGATGACCGCTTCAAGCAAGTCGAGGACATCGCGAACATGATTATCCAAGGTCATGACGACGAACAACTGCGCGTCAAAGATGTGGCGAGGGTTTATAAAGGCTATGCTGACCCGACTCGCAACGAGATGAAACGCGACGGACAAAGAGCGCTCGGTATCTCCATAGCCGGCGTTGCGGACAAGGATATCATTAAGGTAGGCAAACAAGTAGAAAAAACTATCAACGAACTCAGCAAGACGATGCCGCTGGGTGTGAAGTTCGAGAAAGTCTTCAATCAGCCGGAACGCGTCGAGACTGCACTCAACACGTTCCTCGTCAATCTGCTTGAGTCCGTGCTCATTGTCGTCGTCGTACTCATCTTCACAATGGGCTTCAAGTCTGGTCTCATCATTGGTCTTAGCCTCTTAACCATTGTGCTAGGCTCTCTTCTTGTACTCAACGGATTTGACGGCACGCTGCAACGTGTGAGCCTAGCTGCTTTCATCCTTGCGATGGGCATGCTTGTCGATAATGCCATCGTTGTTGTAGACGGCATACTTGTGGACCTTAAACAAGGGCGTCCACGCGATGAGGCACTAACTGCTATAGGGCGACGCACGGCAATGCCTCTGCTTGGAGCAACTCTCATCGCCATCCTTGCTTTCTGGCCCATCTTCCTCAGTCCCGACACAGCAGGCGTTTATGTGCGCGACCTCTTCATCGTCATTGCCGTATCACTCATGCTGTCATGGATTCTTGCACTCGTACACGTCCCCGTTATGGCAGACCGCATGCTCAAGGCACCGAAGAAGAGTAGCGATACCGATAACGAAGACCCGTACAAGGGATGGAGCTACACCATGCTCGAGAAGATTATGAACTTCGGCCTTCGCTTCCGCGTTATCATGATAGGATTGGCTGTTGCCTTAGTGCTTCTCAGCGTATGGAGCTATAGGTTCCTCAATCAAGCTTTCTTCCCAGACATGGAATACGACCAGCTTTACATGGAGTACAAGCTTCCAGAGGGTACGAATCATACACAGGTGGCACAGGACTTGGCCGAGATTAACGATTATCTGAAGACGCGGAAGGAAGTGACACACATCACGACATCCATCGGTGGAACACCCAGCCGCTACAATCTCGTAAGAAGTATCGCCACGCCGTCGCTCTCTTATGGTGAACTTATCATTGACTTCGAAAGTCCGAAGGCGCTGGTCGAGAGCATCGATGACATTCAGCAAGAACTCAACAAGCGTTATCCCGACGCTTACATCAAGCTGAAGCGATACAACCTGATGTTCAAGAAGTATCCCATCGAAGCATGTTTCAGCGGACCCGACCCCTCTGTCCTTCACAGATTGGCAGACTCGGCAATGGCTGTCATTGCTGCTTCCGATAAGGTACATTTGCCGACATCCGACTGGGAACCGCAGGTGCCAGTGCTTTCCATTAACTACGATCAGCCGTCTGCTCGCACGACAGGTCTCAGTCGCCGCGATGTGGCGACATCCATCCTTGCATACACAAGCGGCATACCCATCGCAACGTTTTACGATGGGATACACAACGAGGGCATTGTCCTGAAGTGTACAGACGCGCAAGGCAACGACATTGACCGCATCGACAACGTTCCCGTGTTCGGCATGCTACCCAACTTCAACAACCTTCTCAACCGGTCCACCATGCAGAAGCTTTTCTCTGGAGCTATCGACAAAGACAACATTATCGAGATGCTCACGCAGACCACACCGCTCAAGCAGGTGGCAAAGGCTGTCGAGTTGAAGTGGGAGGAGCCGGTCGTGATGCGCTATAACGGACAGCGCCAGCAGCGCATACAGTGTTCGCCTTGTCCTGGTGTAGGCACAGAGGCAGCCCGTACGGCAATAGCCAAGCAGATAGAGAAGATAAAGCTTCCCGTCGGCTATTCCCTCTCCTGGCAGGGAGAGAAGATGGCGAGCGACCGTTCGATGAAGTATCTCTTCAACGGCTTCCCTCTTGCCATCATCCTCATCATCATGATACTCATCATGCTCTTCAAGGACTACAAGAAGCCAGCCATTATCTTCTGCTGCATCCCGCTCATCTTCGTAGGTGTAATACCTGCCGTGCTGATTACAGGCAAGCCTTTTGGCTTTGTTGCCATCGTGGGCGTACTCGGTCTTATCGGCATGATGATTAAGAACGGCATCGTGCTCATGGACGAGATAAACCTGCAGATAAGCGACGGCGTGGCGCCTCGCGACGCGTTGGTCAACAGCTCGAAGAGTCGCCTGCGCCCAGTCATGATGGCATCACTCACCACCATTCTCGGCATGATACCGCTCATTCCAGATGCTATGTTCGGCAGCCTTGCTGTCACCATCATGGGCGGATTGTTCGTCGGGACACTCATTACGCTCATCTTCATCCCCATTTTATATGCAATGTTCTTCAAGATAAAGTAAGTATGAAAACCACTATCAATAATGTGCTCTTGCTGTTGGCATGTGCCGCGGCACTGCCTTTCTCCAACGTCAGCGCACAGGAGACGACACGCGACATCACGCTCAACCAGGCACGCGAATTGGCTTTGGAGCACAATAAAGACATCACCAAGTCGAGGCTGACGCTCGAACAGACGCGCAACGATGCCAAGGCATACAAGACGAACTACTATCCGCGTATCAACCTCATGGCTGCCGACCTCTACTCTACTACGAAAGGAGACTTCACTATCGCTGGCGGACACCTGCCCATCTACATGCTGAATCCTGCGACAGGCACTTACGTCCCCAATGTCACGATAGGAGCCGACGGCAACTACATCCTGAACCAATACGCGGACTTCCCCTCGTCGAAGATGGAATACAAGGTCGGCAACATCTTCCTCGGCGGCGTCTCACTTACCCAGCCTCTCTACATGGGCGGCAAGATAACGGCTGCCTACCGCATGGCTTCGCGAGGTGCAGAGATGGCTGAAGAGAACATACGCCTTACCGAAAGCCAAGTCATCCTGAGCACCGACGAGGCATACATGCAAGCAATACGTGCACGGCAGCTTGCGGATGTCGCACACTCCTACAAGCAACTGCTCGAAGAACTGCTGAAGAACGTGGAGAGTGCAGTACGTCATGGTTTGAAGACACGCAACGACCAGATGAAGGTGCAGGTAAAACTTAACGAAGCTGAACTTGCCATCCAGCGAGCCGAGAACGGCATAAGGCTGAGCACGATGAACCTCTGCCACGTCATAGGTCTTCCCCTAAATACGCCTTTACAGCTTGATGCCGACCAGTTCTCCGACGAAGTTCCCGTGACGGCGCAAGGCGGCGACCTTTCGGTAGCTGCACGACCCGAATCTGCCATCCTGCAGGCAAAGACTGACATTGCAACTCAACAGGTAAAGCTTACGCGCAGTGACTACCTGCCTCAGCTGGCGATGTTTGCAGGCTATTCATACGTCAACGGCTTCAAACTCTCAGGAAGCAAGTTGCTCGACTCTGGCTCTGGAGCCGTCGGTGCGACACTCAAAGTGCCCCTCATCACGTTTGGTGAACGCACATACAAGCTTCGCTCTGCCAAGGCACGCCAGCAGATTGCACAGACAGAGCAGCAAGACCTTACCGAACAGATGCAGCTCGAACTGGCACAGGCCGCGAACAACTTCGACGAAGCCCAAACAGAACTCAGCATCACACAGCGCAGCCTCGAACAGGCAGAAGAGAATATGCGGCTCGCACGCCAGCAGTACGATGCCGGTTTAGAGCCCCTTTCGCAACTACTCGATGCGCAGGCAATATGGCAGCAAGCCTCTGCCGACCACGTCAATGCCAAGTGTCAACTTCAGGTGGCTCACACCAAGTTGCTCAAGGCGCAAGGCTTCCTAAAATAATTAGGCACGCCTAGTTGGTCAATTAGGCACGCCTAGTTTGGCAATTAGACACGTCTAGTTTGGCAACTAGGCGTGTTATGTTTTCTTAGATACCAAGCCTCTGAAATGTCAACAAGCGTTCGAAGTCGTTAAAAATACTAAAAGTATTTGGTTATCTGGGGATTTTGTCGTACCTTTGCAGCCGGAAACGTAGAAAACGACCTTTGCGTAAAGGGTCAAACTACACGAAACGAACCATCAAGAAATGGAAAGAACCCTGGTGCTGCTCAAGCCAAGCACAGTGATGAGAGGCCTGATAGGTGAAGTCACCAGCCGCTTCGAAAAGAAGGGATTGCGCATCGTCGGCATGAAAATGTTGCAGCTCAACGACGAGATACTCAACGAACATTACGCTCACCTGACTGGTAAGCCTTTCTTCCCAGCATTGAAGGCTTCCATGATGCGAACACCCGTTATCGCCATGTGCCTTGAAGGAACCGACGCTATCGAAGTCGTTCGTTTCATCACAGGTTACACCAACGGCCGCAAGGCAGAACCCGGAACCATTCGCGGTGACTACTGTATGAGCAATCAGCAGAACATCGTGCATGCTTCCGACTCTCCCACTTCGGCAGCCATCGAACTGAAACGCTTCTTTAAGCCCGAAGAGTTGTTCGACATGGGAGACCTCAATATGGACCGACTCTATGCAATAGACCTGTCCTGAAGCTACTAATAAAAAAGAAAAACAACCACCTAAATGATGAGAATATTCACCACCCTGTCCCTGCTCTTCGCAATCTGCACAAGCAGTTTTGCACAAGACCGACTCGCTGACATTGCACCTATCGACCGAAAGATGCGTGCCATCGACAGCATCTCACTTGTACGAATGAGCGGACAAGAATCCCTGAACAGCCTGCAGAACCCTGCAGCATCGCTCTACCCCACTTGGAACAACGACTACACACGCTCTTATGGCGTCACTCTTCCCTCTGAATACAGAATCGACTTGAGGAACTTCCACATGCCTTGCGACAGCAGAATGGTCACCAGCCACTACGGCTACCGCCGTTCTTTCCGTCGCCAGCACTACGGAACAGACATCAAGGTCTTCGTGGGAGACACCATCAGAGCAGCCTTCTCAGGCAAGGTTCGCGTCGTGGCATTCGAGCGTGCCGGCTATGGCAACTATGTCATCATCCGTCATGCCAATGGCCTTGAGACTGTTTATGGCCACATGAGTCGCCACCTTTGTAAGCCCAACCAAATCGTCAGAGCAGGTGATGTGATTGGTCTTGGTGGCAATACTGGGCGTTCCACAGGTTCTCACCTCCACTTCGAGACACGTTTCCTCGGTCAGTTCATCGACCCGGAAAGACTCTTTGACTTCGAAGCTCAGGACGTGAAGGGCGACTTCTACCTCTTCCGTTCAAGCGGTCGTGGTACCATGCTGGCAGCTACCGACAACGTCGTAGGCGGTGAAGAGGAGATGGACGAAGAGACTGCTAATGCCCTCATAGCTAAAGAAGCTGAGAGTGAGGCTTTCCAGCAGCAAAAGATTCAGCAGATGAAGGCGAAACCTCGCACTCGCAATCACAAGGTTAAAGCAGGCGAGACACTTTCATCCATCGCACGTAAATACGGCACGACCATCGATCGCCTTTGCCGTATGAACAACATAAAGCGAAACGCAGTCCTGCGTCCAGGACAAATCCTAAAGTACAGCTGAAAAAACATACACTAAGCCAACAGGCTTAGAACCGCTTCTACACGCTCCTCCAAAGGGAGCGTGTTTTGTATCCAGTGGATTGTAAACCCGCGACGCTCCATGCCGCGGAACCAAGTCATCTGTCGCTTGGCAAATTGATGGATGGCAATTTCCAACTGCCTTACCATCTCTTCATACGAAAGCTGACCCAAACAATAAAGGGTCAGGTACTTGTATTCCAAGCCATAATAAATAAGGTCTTCGGCAGGAACATGCTCCAAAAGGCGATGCACTTCGCCCACCATGTCCTCCTGCTCTAAGCGATGACGCAACCTTTCACTAATGCGCTGACGCCGCAAATCACGGTCAACATCAACGCCAATAATGAGGCTGTCTATAGCAGGGAACTCTCTTTCCAGCGTTCCATGCTCGCGATAGTAAGCTTGTATCTCGATGGCCCGAATAGCACGCTTCGTCGTGTCGAGATCCGTAACATTGTGCAACGTCTTATAGCCCTCGAGAATCTCTTTTAGTTCAGGCAGAGAAAGGTCCTTTAACTGCTCCCGCAACTCCGGATTCTCTGGCACGGCTTCCATCTTGTAACCCTTCAAGACAGACTCAATGTAAAGTCCCGTCCCGCCACAAAGAATAGGCCGACGCCCACGGGAAAGAATGTCGTCGTATGCCGCATGGAAGTCCTGCTGAAAGCGGAAAAGGTTGTACTTCTCCCCAGCCTTGCAAATATCGATAAGGTGGTATGGAATTGCCTTACCATCTACCGTATAATCAGCAAGGTCTTTACCTGTGCCGACGTCCATGCCACGATACACCTGGCGGCTGTCGGCACTGATGATTTCCGCGTCACCAAGTCGCGCAGCCAGATGTGCCGCAAGCGTCGTCTTGCCAGATGCCGTCGGACCAAGAATGGTTATGAGCCTTCTGTTCATACCTGATACACGTTTCCCCACCGCTTGCCAGTAAGCAGACAGTGGGGAAACACGTTAGAGCAATCTAGTTATTCTGCTTCGTCGCCCCAGAAATCCCAATCGTCATTCTCCTTCGTGAGAACTTCCTTATCGGGATCGGCACCGCCGTCCAGGAGGCTAACAGCCATCATGCTAATAGCTTCTGCTTCGTTGACCTGCAGTGCAGGCATCATATATGTTTTCATACTATTCAAAAGAACTTCGGGTCCTTAAGGACATTACTATCATCTTCGTCGTCCCAGAAGTCCAAGTCGTCGTTTTCCTTCGTGAGGACTTCCTTATCGGGATCAGCAGTACCACCTTGCATGCTGAGAGCCATCATGTTGTTTGCTTGCAATTCAACATCTAACTGCGAGGGCACTATATATGTCTTCTTCATGTTACTTAAGAACTTTCTTGCCATTGATAATGTTAATACCCTTCTGCATCTTCTGGAGGCGCTGACCTGCGAGGTTGTAGATAGCGCCGTCTGTTGTCTGTTGTCTGTTGTCTATTGTCTGGATAGCCGTTACATCATCCTCATCGAAGTAGAATGCCTTGGCGGGGTTAGAGCCAGATACAGTCAAATAGCAACGATTTGCACCAACTGTGGGCTGCTGACCTTCTTCAACCTGATAGAAGCCAACCTTGTCAGCAAGATACTGCAGAACATAGCTGCCAACAGGAGCAGCAGTGCTCTCATAAACACCAGTGAGCAAACCTACAGTGGGATCGCCGCTCTCTGCAATGCCGAAGGACTCGACTGTCTCCAGACCATTCTCTGCGAAGAGCACAACAGGCGTGTTGGCAGGAATGGTGGTACCTACCTCATCGAGAGTAAGAACACGTTCAACAACATCGCTTACTGTATAGGCAGTTATGCCATCAGGAACAGCTACAGCATATGGAGCACAGAACGTGCCGTACTGAGCTTGAGCATTAACTGCCATAGTAGCACGAGCATAACCAAGATGAACATCAACAAGATAGCCGAAGGTGTTTTTTAGATTAATTGCAATATATACGACCACTCTGTCCTCGCCAATGAACTTGCCACTAAGGTCGAGGGGCACACTGCCGCCACACATCATAGTGACACCCGGACCTGCCCATTGTCCTGCGTATGCAGGGTCGTCACCGTCAAGCAACTGTATGCCGCCGTTGAACGTGAAGGTGTTGTCCGAATACACAGTAAGATTCTCTACAACAATATTGCCTACAGGCATTGCTTCTTCGCCTTCGCCAAGCACAAAGTTCTTGAGTACGAAATTGATATTACCGTTGTCGAGTGTCTCTACGAGGACATCAGCCACCTGCTTTTCGCTGGTTTCGCCAGCTGTTGACACATAGAGATCCTCGGAATAGGTCTTGGAAGAGACGACTTGTGGTCCAACAACAGGCAGCTTAAACTGCACTGTGTACTCTGTGAAGGAGTTTGGGTTGGATTCGAAGTCCTCGCCTTCCACACGGATGGTCAGCACTGCGGTCTCTTCATCGTAACTCGTGGTAGCAGTTGCAGCCTTTCCTTTTACGGTGTAGGACAGTTTTGTCTCGTCATAAGCTACAGAAGAGAGGTCGTAGCTTGTTGTGTTCTCAGAGAAGTTTAGTGTAGCACCTTGATAAGAGAGGGCAGAGAGTGCATGCCAATAGACAAGCTCGACATCATCGGCAATCACATAGTTACCATTTTTGATTGTGCTACGATCATCAAAGAGGCCGTTGGAAGCAATTACGATGTTCAACTTCTCTGGCGTGGAAGAACTCTTGTAAATCAAGGGGAACTCTTGAGTTGTCCAACTGCTTACTAATGTATTAGCATAATACTCGACAGAAGCAATGAGTTCAGCATCATCGGTTTTGGAAACTGCTCCACCTGTCGCGGTTTCTTTGCCCAAGATGTTATGGATGCGGTCGGTCATATCAACCTTTGTGGCACTGCCCCAAGAAAGGATACCTATTGCCGTGTTGGAGGGAACATCCTTCTGAGTCCAGGTACCTTTCCAAAGGTAAGCAATGACTGACATGTTCTCAGCACCTTTGCTGACGTCGTGCTTATATGTAATACGTACGGCATCGGGATGATAGGTAAACGCAATGCCACCAAACACACCGCCGTCTGCATTGCGAACGGACGTCATCTTGGTTTCTGCTGTAGCAAATGGGATGCCAAGCGTGATGTAGCCAGGCGCGTTGTTCGATCCGATTGATGCTGCCACATTATTCAGCTTGACAGCCTTGCCACTACCATTTGCGCCAGGAGAGACTTCTTCGCCCACGATAGGCAGTGCCGATTGGGAGACGTTGGAGATATACCAGCCTTCGGGCTGCGTGCCACGAGCTGATGCATAGGAGCCTGCTTCCCAAGGATGGCAGTCCACCCATGTGGCATCGAAGGTAGTGTTTGCAAGTTGTTGTGCACCGACAGTCTGTGCGGCTGCAAGTGTTAAGAGGAAAAAAATCTTTTTCATATTATGTTTGCTATTAAATCCTTGTTATTATTGTCCTGCCATGATGTTGAGGACGGTCACGAGGTCGGCGATATCGACTACCTGGTCGCCATTAACATCTGGATCGCCTGCGACTTCCTGTCCAGCCATTGCATTAAGGACTGATACTGCATCGGCAATATCCACTGTATTGTCCTGATTGACGTCGCCCCTCTTGAAAGCTGCGAAGTCGTCGGTGCCGAGCTGAACATGAATCACCTGACCACCAAATTCGAGGTCGAGGATAGCGAAGAGTTTGTCGTCGGTCATCTTACCGCTGAGAACGATGGGAATTCCGACGGGATTGCCTTCTTCATCCTTACAGAGCAACGGGCCAAGCCACATATCGACGCCTTCGAGGTCGCCCTCCTGTATAGTGATGTCGCCCTGATAGGAGAAGTGTGTGAGGCCGTCCTCGCCTACTTCTGTAGTGATGTTCTCGACGTAGATGGTGCCGACATATAAATTAAAGCCTTCACCTGCGGAAAGAATGAAGTTCTTGAGTTCGAAGTCGATGGTGCCGTCTTCGTTGTCATAGACTACAACGTCGGCATCCTGAGGCTCACTGCTCTCGCCATCGACGGTGACGACAAGTTGTTCAGTATATGTCTTGCCTTCGCGCTGAGGCTGGTCGAAGTCGTCGGTGCCAAGTTGAACATGAATCACCTGGCCACCAAATTCGATGTCGATGGTGGCGAAGAGCTTCTCATCGGTCATCTTGCCGTTGAGGACGATGGGTATTCCGACGGGATTGCCCTCTTCATCCTTACAGAGCATCGGGCCGAACCACATATCGACACCCTCGAGGTCACCCTCCTGTATGATGATGTCGCCTTGATAGGAGAAGTGCGTGAGGCCATCTTCGCCTACTTCTGTAGTGATGTTCTCGACGAAGATGGTGCCGACGTATAAATTAAAGCCTTCTGAGGAAAGAATGAAGTTCTTGAGTTCGAAGTCGATGGTGCCGTCTTCGTTGTCATAGACTACAACGTCGGCATCCTGAGGCTCGCTGCTCTCGCCATCAACTGTGACGATGAGTGTCTCGGTATAGACCTTACCTTCTACTGTCACATTAAAGACATTAGGATCTCCAACCATAACATCTATGGTAGTACCCATCGTATTGCTCATGTCAATTTCCAGGACGGCAAAGAGCCTTTCGTCGTTCGTCTTACCAGCAAGGGTGTAGGGGATATTCTGGAACATGAAAGCCATTGCCTGCATGTCGGTTGGCAACTTGTCGGCGGTGATGGTGTATGTGCCTTCCTGCATGAAAGTCTTCACGCCGTCCTGTTCCTGTATGACGTTTACACCCTCAAGGCTTACGTCGCCCAGCTCCATTGACTGATTGAACATTATGAGAGTAAAGTCCTTGAGCACAAAGTTGATGGTGCCATTGCCATTATCCACGACAAGGATGTCTGTGGTCTGAGGCTCTGAAGGATCTCCTTCATTCACGGAGACTACATACTGTTCGGTGTAAGTCTTCTCGCTCTGTGCCATCCCAAAGAGACTGACCATAGCACAAAGTGTAGTGAGTAGAATTTTCTTCATCTTATTATTATTTGATGTTATTTTGTTGATGCCATTCTAAAATTCAGGCGCAAAGATACGACTTTTTTCCCATATAGGAGCGATAATAAAGGTATAATCTGCCCATTTTACCGACTTTTGGACTTTTTGAGGCTCCCTTGAAGAATATTTGCTGCTATGGAACTTGTTGTCTTCTGCGAGAAGAGGAGAAAAACTAACCACGGCTAATTCGCAAACTAGCCACGTCTAATTCACCAACTAACCACGGCTAATTCGCAAACTAGGCTCGTCTAATTTGCAAACATTCCACGTTATGATTGCAAACGATACACGTGTTGTTGGCGAATGACACACGTGTTGTTGGCGAATAACACACGTGTTGTTGGCAGATGACACACGTGTTGTTGGCAAGTGCCACAGGGCACATTATCTGATGAGATACAAAAAAGAGCCGTCAGAGGGGAACTCCAACGGCTCATAACTAAAATCCGATATTGGCTTTTATTCCTCAGGGAGAGGAAGGAACCAATGATTCTTATCCTGAAGCCAGCTACGCAGATGCTCGTCAACCTCACCGGTATGACGCTTTGCAACGCGCTCTGCCAGGTAATCTGGGCCACGGCGCTGCGCTACACGATAGAGGTCACTGAATCGTGAGCCCTCGAAAGCCAACTCCAGAGCCATCTCATCAATAATGAGATCCTCTACGGCATTCTGTACGTCCTCATCGTATTCACCGCTGTAGATATCGTCGGCCGTAACCTCCTTGCCGGTTGCCTCCTTAATCTTCTTCTGCACCATCGCTACATAATTGTAGGAAGAACGTCCGTACTCCTCTGGATCATCGTAGCGAATGAAGCCGCAACCGCGCTGGTGCACACCGATTGTATAAAGCCTGTCAGGATTGGTACTGCTGGGAATACGCTGTGTACCGGTAGCCTGATTTAGCAACTTACCCTGCTCCTTGACATAAATGAGCTGTGTCTGGCTCTGGCCACGCATATAGGGCTGCTGGTAGTCCATGTAAGGAAGACTGGCAGCACGACGCACCTCGCGAAGGTCAAGATAGTAGCAAGCAGCACCGCAATCTGAGTTGGGCTGGTTTCCTATAGAGTTCTCATCAAGAATCTTATAGTACACACGCGTCTTATCAATGGTACGAGGAGATTCCATTGGCTCCAAAGGCTCTTCAGTTTCCAAAGAGGCTTGATATGCTTCCTGATAGGCGTCGAACTCTGCCTGGAAGTAAGCAGTCAGCCAAGCCTCCAAGTCAGCATAAGTCGGCAATATCGTCTCTTCGTCATCTGGCAAACTCTTATATTCGCCATCCTTGAAATCAAAATATAGGAATACGGAGTCCGTTATCGGATAGTCGAACGTATTAGTCTGGTTGACCTCTCCGTTGGAAGCGAAGTAACTGAAAGCATAATCTGTGGCAGGCACATATTCACCACCAGACAGATTCAACTTGTCGGGGTCAATGGGATACCACTCTGGGTTGTTGCAAAGACCAGTCTTGAGGATGGCAAATGCATAGCTTGGGAAGCCTGCACGGTTCAGAGCCTCAGCATAGCGAAGCCATACGGTGCTCTTACGATAGATAACAGGATAGGTGGTAGAGAAACCGCCACCGGGATTCTGCTTAGTAACCATCTTGCCATAAAGATTGATATTGTCACCCAATTGGAAGGTATATTGCCTACCTTCACCGCGGTATATCCATGTCCTACGAGCATCACCCACGACCTTATCATCACTGCGCAACTCTACAAGATTCTCGAACTTGAAGACATTGTTGGTCGTCGTACCCATGTAGATCTCGTACTTCTGGCTATCACAAAGTGCTTCATAGCCCCTGCTGGGAATGAGTTCACGCTCGTATTGAGGGCTCAACATTACAGTAGCAGCCATGTCGGCATCATCATCGGAAGTGGAAGTGACAGTTGTATGCATCTCAGCCTCGAAACCGAACAGGCGGTTGATATCGGTCATCACTCGACCTTCAAGCTTACCCTTGTTGCTGGGAATACAAGTAATCATTTCAGTTGTCCTGCTCACAGCACCTGGCTCCCTGTACGGGTTTCCAGTATAGGTGTAGATTGGATAATCCTGTCTGTCATCAAGAACACCCCTGGCATAGAAGTTATCCACGTCCAAAGGACCACAATTCTGTGTGTTGATGTACTTGTAGTAATGAGCGGCTGCGTCCTCATACTTGCCACTCAGCAAATAGAGGTCACCCAACACGATGGAGACTGGGAACATACACTTACTGCTATGGCAGACAAAATGTCCGTTTCCGCTGCTCACATCACCGTAATTGTTATATTGAGGCAAGCCGTACCTTGTATCATATTCGACCCACTCTATTTCCTCCAACTCCGGACCAAGCTCTTCTGCAAGTAACTGAGCTGACACCTTTGGATAATTCTTGTTTTCCATAAAGTTCTCGATGTCATCAGTAGTAAGCATTGGCTCCTTATAGAAGGGAATCCTATTCTCACCGTATGCATAGAGCAACTGCATATATACCCACGCACGGATTGCCTTAACCTGACAATACTCAGAAAGCATATACTTCTTGTTCGTACCAGTAGTGTGGTCTGTATCACACATAGCGATATAGGCATTACAACTATTGATTACATGATAGAAGTCTGCAATCTTCAGGTAAGCGCAAGCACCATCCTTCCAGTCTTCAGGATTTTCTACATCACCAAAATTAACAATCGCGCCAATTGTATCACTGACGTAACCCGATGCATCGACCAGGTCGCCACGACATTCATTCAGGATAACGTAACGCTCGGCAATGTTCTGCAAAGACTTGAGGATGCCCCAATAAGAATACAGGGTATCTTCTGCCACACTGTATGCATGACGTTCACTGTCTGGGGTGAGCATGTCCTGGCAGGACGAGGAGAACATACCAAGCATCATGCTCAGCAACAACATGCTTATGATTGATTTCCTTTTCATCTTATTCATTTCTTTATTATGAACTATGAATTATGAACTATGAACTAAATTAGAGGTTAATCGAGACACCAACATTGAAACTACGGCCACTAGGAATGAGACCCGTATCAATGCCCTGATATAGACTGCTATTACGGCAGCTCATTTCAGGATCAGCACCCAGATACTTGGTGATGGTGAAGAGATTGTTAGCCTCACCCCATACCTTCAAACCAAGCAACCAACTATTGCTGTATGGGATCTTATAGGTTAGGCGCACATTCTTGAGTTTAAGATAGCTACCATCTTCAATCCAACGATCACTCATACGCTCGTTGTTACGCCAATCCTCACTATTTGTATAGCAAGCCTTGGGCATGTCTGTGTTCTGGCCCTCATAAGTCCAACGGCGCAAAGCAGCAGTAGTTTGGTTATAAGTGGTGTTCAAGCCTTCCAACTCGCTACGCTGATAATTGTAGATATCGTTGCCTATACTGTACTTGAAGTTAACATCAAGACGCAGATCCTTCCAAGTCAGACTGCTATAGATATTACCAAAGAGATCGGGATGAGGACTACCGATAACCTTCTTGTCGGCCTCGTCAATGACACCATCGCCATTCTGGTCCACAAAGCGAATATCACCCGCCTTGAAGTCGTAATATCTCTTGCTCTCTTCCTTAAGACCTGTAGGATACTTGAGATAACCAAGTACTCCTGCCTCGCTGGCTTCCTCATCACTGGAGAGGACACCATTTGTCTCCCATCCATAGAAGCTGCCAACAGCACTTCCTACAGCCGTAAGTACGTTATCCTTACCGTAAATGCTAGATGTATAGCCGTGAATTAATTCTTCACTTCCGCCATTAACATCGGTCAGTTTAATGTAGTTGCTGGAACTCTCCGGAAGAGCAGTAATCTTGTTTTTGTAATGACCAAGGGTAGCGCCCAATTCCCACTTCCAATCCTTCTTGTTAATGATTGCAGCATTGACGTTGAACTCGACACCACGGTTGGTGAGAGCACCTTCATTGGTCCAGTATTTCTTCATGCCGGACATATAGTGAAGTTCCTTGAGGGTAAGTAGATCACTGGTCTTATTCCAGAAGAGGTCAATACCTGCAAAGAGGCGATTCTTCAGGAATACACCCTGCAGAGCCAAGTTCCACTTCGTAGTAGTTTCCCACTGAATAGAACTGTTCTCGATGTTGTTAAGATAAAGACCTACGGTATTATTGGTAACCTTCATGCTCTCCCAATAAGTACGAGCAGCATAGTAGTCAAGGTCATCATTACCGCTCTGGTCAACTCCTGCCGTCAACTTAAGATAATTGATACCGCCCTTAGTATAGGGGAACCACTTCTCGTTTGTAATAATCCAGCCCAGTTGCAGAGATGGGAAGATACCCCAACTTACACCACCGAGTTGAATGCCCTTCTTGGTATTCTTACCAAATCGGCTGCTTGACTGCATGCTTAATGCGAAATCTGCGAAGTAGCGGTTAGCATAGTTATAATTGCCATCAAGATACAATGCCATATCAATCCAGTTGTCATTGGTACCACCATAGTTGAGGTAAGCCATGTTCTTGTTCATGACTGGCAACTTATCGTTCTCGTTGTTATAACCACGCATGTAGTTGTAACTATAAGAATAGTTGTTATAGCGCCATCCGCCAAAGACATTCACAGTGTGAGCACCATAGATGTTGCGCCAATCAAGACGCAAATCATTCTGCAAAGTAGTCTCTTTGGAGAAGAGCGTCTTCTGCACAGCATTAATCTCACCCAAATCCTTAAGGAAATAATTGGTCGTACCATTGACTGGCAAGAAGTACTTTTCACTATTACGCGTCATCAAGAAATTGAATCGATCACTGATGCTGAATGTCTTTGTCACTTGATACTTAGGACTTACATTCAAATCAATCTGCGTACATTGGGCAAAGTTCTTGTTCTCACCAGGAGCATTTTGTAGAATCCAATAAGGATTGCGGAGGGCCTCGTTAATACCATCATCGCCAAGCTTGAGTGGGAACTGGAATGGGTTAATTATCCAATTAGCGTTCGAATTGCTGGCATATTTACCTGCATAGTCCGACGACAATGCCAGTCGGTCACTGGAATACGGGGCAGTGGACGTTTCATCGTAATAATATGAATACGGACTGATGAAAGGTGCCTGAATGAGGCCCAGCACATTGGTCGAACCTATGTTCTGCATGCTATAGTCTTCACTCCATCCATTGTCAAGGACATCATAACTTACCTGATTGTAAGCAATATCCAAACCGGTGCGGACTTTTTCGAAGACCTGAATGTCGGTATTAAAGCGAAGATTCAGTCGGTCGAAGTCTGTTCCCTTCCCTGTTGACTTACCACTAGTGTAACCCAGAGAGAGGACATACATACCTATCTCATCACCACCTTCGACATTTATCTTATAGTTCTGAGTCATGGCACTGCGATACAGGTCCTTCTGCCAGTCAGTATTATTGCTGAAAACCTTACGGTAGTAGTTTGACGGGCTCTTGTCCAAGAATGCATACCTGCTGAGGCTACTTGCTGTCATGTTCTTGATGGTGCTGACCATATCACTCAAATAAGTACTATACTGGTCTCCACTAAGAACACTGAGCGTTTTAGGAGCAAGTTCTACACCTCCATAAATGCGCACGCCAATCTTTGTTGCCATGCTCTTACCACGCTTAGTGTTGATGATAATCACACCATTGCCACCCTTGGCACCATACAGCGCAGTTCCATTCTTGATGACCTGAACACTCTCTATATTCTCGGGATCAATGCCTGCAAGAAGGTTATTATAGAAACCTTCGTGCATTGTCTCACGGTCATACTGAGGATCAATCATGTTGCCATCCAGAATAATAAGAGGTTGAGCGTTGGCATTGATGGAGTTCATACCACGAATGGTCATGTAAGAGCCAATGCCCGGGATGCCGTTACGAAGAATAGTGCGCACATCACCTGCCAACTGGCGCTCTATGTCCTGATCGACAGAGATTCCGCTACTCTCGTTGATATACGCTGTCTTTTGCGAAATAATGGTTGTACCGTCGGTAAAAGAGCTGTTGAAGTTGTCTGCAATCAAATTGGCATCTGCCACGCCATCCTTCACCGCAACTTGCAAGGGATTGTACCCCTCTGCATATACATAAACGGCATCGGAAAAAACAGGAATGGAAAGTTTATAGCTACCATCCTCATCGGTAAGGGTAGAATACTTCTCCAAACCTAATGCTTGAATGCGGACGCCACCCATTGGCTCACCAGTTGCATCGTCTATTACAAAACCAGTAACGTCCTTCATCTCGTAGGTCTTTTCCTTCTTAGGCTTGGCTATCTTCTTGACAGCGACCTCTTCTTCTTCCTCCATCTCATCTTGTGCGTAGACATTTGTCACACAGAGACAGGAAAGAGCCGCGAAGCATAGACTTATACCCAAAGTTCTATGCAAGAATACATTGTTGAATATCTTTTTCATAATTCTGCTATCGTATTACAATGGGACAAGCTAATTTTTTCTCTTTAGGATGATCTTGTCTATCACGAGATCATAAACGAAACCGTTCTTCGCATCATTCTTACCTGTAGAGCCTTCTATATATAGCGTCGGATAAGTGAAGCGCATATTCTTATAGGAATAAGGAAACTCAAAATCCTCAAGTACAGTCAGGGTATCAACTTTAAGTCCGTTATAATCGATGACCTTTGAAGCCTGAGTCTTATCCTTGGCAGTATTGTTGTTATATGAAAGTGTCGCCTTTATCTTGTATTTGTATACATTTGCGAGACTATCAATATAATGTTCATTTAGCTCACCTGTAGGGATTGATACAAAAGTTGTGTCTGTTATATCTTCGGGATTGACAATAGTGTCTATCTTCTGTACATAGAAATCATCGTTTATCTCTGAAGCATTTGCGATATCCATATACCAGTGAGGAACAACTACAATCTGAATGTCATACTTTCCACTCATAACCTGAGCATTGGGAACATATGCATTGGGGTTGTTGCCAGAAAGTTTAATCTCGACCTTAGGACCTGAAGTCGGGCCGGGAGCATCCAAGTGGTAAAAGTTTCCATTGCTGACATGACCATAGACATCAGCAATATCCTTGTATGCTTCATTAGAGAACGAATATCTCTTGGAGCCAGATCCAATCTTAAACTTCGTACTTTCGGTATTATAGAACACACCCTGATTTTCCACCTCCACCTCCACGTCAGGAGTATAGTACTCTCTCGGGAAGTTCCAGAAATCGACTTCATATGCTAGACCATTACTCATCTCGATTGGCATATTTGCGTGGAAAAGGCTAGTCTTATCCCAATCTCCAACATTACGAAGGGTATCACCAAAGGTGTTGAGCAGATATTCGTCTGGACTATTGGGATTGCCGCCATCACCTCTGTATTGCTTGAACAAATCCACCGTCCACATTTCGGAGCCTCCCCTCTTCGGCTGCTTCCTGAGCACAAAAACAAGAGGTGATACAATATCCATTTCAATACTCATCTTCTGTAAAGAGTCTGGATCCAGTCCTTTGATGGATGCTGAAGTGTTTAAGTCACCCTTGGACTTATCGTCATAAGTAGTTGCATAAACATGAGACGGTTCCAACTTCGTATATGCAGAAACCCATGCTTGATTGGTGGGCAGAATCATAACAAACAATGAGTCCTCGTTATTGATACGTGCACCGAAACCTTTCTCTACCATCTGCCACTTCTCACGACCTTCTTCTGGAAGATAATGAGTGGTCTCAAACAATCGGTTGGACGTATGGTACACACTATCAACATAAGTCGGGTTACCATTCTCGTCTGGCAAGCCTTCGATACTACTGCCAGCAGAGAAATAAGTTGTATCCTTGCCAACGACATATTCTCCAAATATCGTCCGTGATTCACCTGGCGCAGGATATTTCAGGTACTCGTAGAAGTTGTAGCGGAATGGAGCAATACCCTTGAGAACATGCATTACACCATTAACCGTTGGAATGTTAATTTTTCCAAGAGGAATACCTGCAAATGTTCGGTTGGTTTTGTCGAATTCCAAGTTCTTACCATTAATCATCTTTACCGTATCCACTCCTGGCTCTGAGATATTATGACGCCATAGAGCAATATGATTGCCCAGGAACTGTTGTTGAACATCATAACCAGAATTGGTATTGTTGTCTCCATCAGCTCTACTCTCACCCAACATTTGCATCCACTTTTGATACTCTTCTTCAGAAAGTACACTATTATCGGGAACCCAGACAGTATTTACCTGTCCGCCCTTCAGGATGTCTGCATAAGTATAAGTTGACACAGGATGAGTGTTGTCCTTATAATACTTGGCATGACGCACAATGTCAGCGAAGCGACTGAACTCCGGATTATCAGGACTACTGATTACATCCCACAGCGTCTGCGTTGTCCCAGAAACTGACTCATTACTATTGTAATGGTCATCCCATGTATCGGTACAACTTGGTACAGCCATCAGAACTGTACTAATGGCGATTGCACCGATATATCTGTTTATTCTGTTATTAGCCATATTATGTATGTCTTTTATAACTGATATCTTTTATCTTTCTCTTACTGCTCATACTTGGACTTGTTCCAGACTGGATTCTGCTCGATGGCACCATTGCTAGCCTTTACTTCCATGTAGTAGATGGGGCAATACAGGCCATAACGGTTCTTAAATCGATTAGTCAGGGTCGTAGCATAGCTGGCATTTGCACCTGTTCCAAGGAACATGTCAATCATTGCGCTCATACCCGACTGTCCATTTGTAACTCCTTTTTCTCTTGGGTCTTCAGGATCGCTCTTATTATTACTATAAGAACACCGCTCTGCCAAGCGTACTAAATCGAACCAACGCTTACCCTCACCGATAAGTTCAATCTGACGCTCATTCATGACATACATGATACCATCGGTCAAACTAACACCATTTTTTGCTTTTTTACTAGAAGCATAGGTGTTGCCAATGGTTCCTTCTGTCGTTGCATCAGTATTGGGTATCTTGGAGGATTCCCTGAAGTTACAATATGAACGGCGATGTATAGCATTACAGATGCTCTTCACAGTCTTTAAGTTCGAGTTACTTATGCAAGCAAGAGCCTCAGCTTTGATGAGCATAACATCGGTCATGCGATATATAATCCAATTATTATATGCTGTAGAGGTATATTTAACACTTCTTATCTCACGGCTGTTGTTTGAACCGTCCATATTCAAAATGTCGCTTGAAGGTAGAGCGTACTTCATGCAATAATAACCAGATTGAGCCTGAGCACTGGCAGCCTCATTACCTGTGGTCAACTTGTTCTGACAGCATATCCAAACACGAGAGTCCCACATACCGCCATTGTCTCCTGTACCAGCAATGCCACCATTATAGAGAGCGTCTATTGCATCTTTATTTACCATCAAATGCGTTCCATTGCTAAAACCGTAGAGGGAGTTCACAACAGAGTTCGATAAATCATCAGACACACTGTATTGCAGTTCAAAGATGCTCTCGCGACTATTTTTTCTTGTGAAAATTGCTGTATGAGCCTCCAACTTCGGAGTTGTTGCCTGAGCAGCTCCTTCGAAGTTGTTTTTAATCATATCGCAATTAGTAAGTCCGTAGCTAAACGTCTCTTCACTGCTAGAAGAGAGTCCTGCACCAGTTTTTTCTTCATTATTCTGATTAGTCAATGACTGAAGACTCAAATCTGCATATTCAACAGCCTTATTATAATCATCGACCACATTGTGACTTACTTCTACTTCCTCGCCATCGGCATTGACAACAATATCAGAGCCTGTTTTACCATGGCGCCCTTCATGCAGAGAACCGCGCCAAAGATACATATCTGCCAGCATTGCATAGATGGCACAATTCGTAATCATTCCCTTAGAGTCAGCCTTTTTACTAAAACGGTTGCGAGCTTTACCCTTTACTTTTTCACAATCTGCAATAATGGAGTCAAGCACTACAAGTTGGTTCGTTAAAGGAAAATATTCAACTTCCGAGTCCTTATTAATCACTTTTGTAGTATAAGGAATATCCTTAAAAGCGCGAAGCAAATAGAAATAGTTCAAAGCACGAAGAGCTGTCATCTCTGCATGCATTTGAATCCACTCGCCAGTAGTGAACTGCTTATCTCTAGCAAGGACTTCTTCACCATGCTGTAATACTTTGTTGCAGTAATTGATTGTAGTATAAACGCCCCCCCAGTCAAAGACAGACATACTGGAATCGGGCATTCCGTTCATAATTTCTATGTATGTGTCACGGTTACCTTGATTACTATGGTCAACCGAATTCACAGCATAAGAGTCAGAACGAAGATCACCCCATATCGCTAATTTTGATACGGTTTGTGCCATCTGTCGGTATGCACCATAACGTACACCTTCGAGGTCGTTCTTATCTTCCCAGAAATTTTCCTCTACTACACGGTCTTGCGGATAGATTGTCAGCCAATCCGTGCAAGAAGATGTGCCGAGGGTCAAAAGACCAGCAAGGCAGACTGTGTGATATATGTTCTTAAAACTTTTCATAGTCGTCACAATTTTAGAAACCAAGGGTTAAACTACACGTGAATGACTTTGTGCGGGGAGTACGGTTGTTGTCTCTTGCCACAGCAAATCCCGTAGGAGAAACGTCGGGATCGACACCGGTATACTTGGTCCAGCACCAAAGATTGTCCAGAGATGCGTGCAATTTCAGTTGATTAATATGATACTTCTTAAGTTTCTTAGCATCGAACTCATAGTTCAACTGAATGTACTGCAAACGCAGATAGTCACCATTCTCAACATAGCGGTCACTAGGCAAAGAGTTATAACTCTTATAACCATTGACACTACTCAGTGCACGAGGAACAACTGTCTCGTCTCCATTCTTACGCCAACGCCATGTGGTTGCGAAGCTTTGATTTTTGTTGTTCAACATGCTTTCAAGATTCATACGGGCTAAATTAACAATTTGATTGCCCACACGGAAATTAAAGCCAACATTCATTGACAATCTGCCATAATATATATTAAAGCCGAAACCACCGTTACATTTAGGATTAGAATTGCCCAGATAAACCATATCATAACGATCGATTTGACCATCATGGTTTATATCCTCATATATAGCATCACCTCCCTGGAACTGATAACGATAGCCTTCGTTGTAGCAGTAGTACATCGGCAGAGGAATTCCCTTGGCATCCGTCAACATGTTGCCATCAGCATCAAAGGCGATTGGACAAGTATGTATTTCTCCACGTCGTTCTGCAGCTGCTGCAGTATTGATGGGATTGCCTTGTGCATCGTAGCCCGTTCCGGTTCCCCAATCAAGGCCATGATCTTGAGCATATTGTCTAGAAACACCATTCTCATCGGCCTCAGCATAACCATAGCTGGCAACAGACGAGTTGGTGATACCATTATGATCATAGTCGTACTTGTATACGCCCAGATAATGGAGACCATATATAGAACCTAGCGCATTTCCGATCTGTACACGCTGGTTGTAATTCAAGTTACCTGGCTGATACGTTTCTGCACCGTTAAGACTCTCGAGAATAAGAGGATTCATTTCCTCGACCTCATTAAAGTTTTGTGCAATATTGCCACGCAACTTCATCGAGAATTTCCCGACCTTGAAGATACGAGATGTGTAGAAGTTGACCTCCCATCCTTTATTACGGAGCACGCCAGCATTTACCTGAGCCAGATTCGAGAATCCATTAGCACTGGGGATACGGAGATTACCCATCAACAGATCTGTTGTTTTGTGGTCATATATTTCACCCTCAAAAACGACCAGATCTTTGAAGAAACCAACATTCCAACCAAGATTTAATTTCCTAGTCTTCTCCCATCGGAGTTGTTCCAAAGAGAGATTTTCTGGAGTGATAACTTGGTGACCATTATAATAGCCATTGGTAGAGTACTTGTTGTATTGGTTGCTACCTGCACCGCCACCACCAGTAATACCCCAAGAGCCACGGACAGCAAGCATACTCAACCAGTTCTTGCTCCACTTCATAAAGTCCTCGTCGATGATATTCCAACGAACACCGGCAGAGGGGAAGAATCCATACTTGTTGCTGCGACCGAAACCAGTGCTACCATCCCAACGAGCAGATGCGTCAAGATTATATTTACTCTTGTATGAATAGTGGACATTACCATAGAAGGTTTGCCATCTCCACTCGTTGGTACCTGAGCTTGCGGAACGGAGAAGTGCCACAACAGTGGGATCTGTTATGCCGTTAGGCACATTCCATAAACCGAGCAACTGAGAGCTACTACTACCCGTAGCCATCTCGAAACGTACTAACGCTCCAAGACTATGATCGCGATTCTTGAATGCTGAGTAATAGCGCAAGTCATGACGCGTGGTAAACTCCAACGACTTGTATTCGTCATTGCTTACATAGTTACGTTCGTTAGCCGTTAAACTTGCTGCATTGTCTCCACCCCAGACCCAATCCATTGTTCTAAGTTCGCTGGGACAATACTGGTCGTTACTTGTGTTGTATATATTAAGTTGTACATCACCAACATAGTTCAAACGATGCTCATCATCGGTTTTACCAAGCAACTTATATTCGACGCTGAACTGTGGAGTCAAGTTGTATTGCTTCTGATTCCACCATGCCTTCATAGCACGAGCTACAGGGTTTCCATTTGTGAACATATCGTTGAGGTCGTACGATGTCATCCTACCATCATTTTCCTTACGAGAAGTACTACCCGTGGAATATGTGGCAGCCAGAGGTAACATATTAAAATAGTTGTCAGTACGAACAGGATTACCATCTTCATCCAACCTGTACTCATAGACACTCATGTTCGGCATAGCGTTGTATGCACGAGCCAGAATATCATTACCATAGTTCTTATGGTTGGTTGTAAAGGCCAAGTTAATGTTGCTCATAAACTTGATACGATCGCTGACCCAATAGTCCAATGCTGTCGAGGTAGTGAATCGGTTGAGTTTCTGTCCGATAATGGAACCTGTACTCTTGTCGTAATTAGCACTGATGCGGAAATGCGCCTTCTCGCCACCACCAGAAAGAGCTACTGTGAACTTATGCTCCTGTCCAAACTGTTTTACCTCCTTCACCCAGTCTGTATTATGGCTGAAATGACTATATATATAAGGTAACTCAGTGTTGTAGTCCAATTCGGGGAGCGAAGTATTCTGGTGATGAGGATTGTAATAGGCTTCCTTGAGCATCATTGTATATCCATCACCATTGAGCATCTCATAGCCCTCTGGCTGCCAAGTACCCTTGAACTTGTAAGTAAAGTTTACACGTGTGGGACCACGGGAACCTCGGCGTGTTTTGATTTCAATGACACCATTAGAACCTTTTGCACCCCACTTAGCTGTACTTGCTGCATCCTTAAGAACTGTGATACTCTCGATATCTTCAGGATTGACATTCAACAACGTTGAGAATTGCTCCTCGTTGTCCATCGTTTCGAAGTTGATGTCTTGAGCGTCTTCAGGAAGTTCGAAGATATGGTCGTTAAGGACAATCAAAGGCTGTGCGTTACCATTAATAGTAGTAGTACCGCGCAGGCGCATGGTAGTACCAGAGCCTAGGTTACCAGAGTTAGGCACGATATCAAGACCTGCAATCTGTCCCTGCAGAGCCTGGTCAACAGACTCGAAGGCAAGACCTTCCATGTCGTCCATCTTGAAGTTCTGGACTGCACCTGCATACTCACGGGCTGGAACCTCAAGACCTGTGGTTGGCGCTAATTTCTTACCCTCTGCGACAACTTCCTTAAGTTGCTTCGTGTTTTCTTGCAGCAAAACCTTAAAGACACTCTTGCCACTTCCTATCTTCTGGCTCCATTTCTTATAGCCCATGAAAGAAATCTCCAACGTATTGTTGGGGTCTTTGATATTCATGGTAAAGTTACCATTCATATCAGTAATGGCCTGGCTGACAATACGATTGTTCTTGTCTATCTCCTTGACGTTGGCACCCATGATGACATCTATTTCATCAGAAACGGTACCAGAGATACGCCGTTGCTGTGCGTTTACGGGTAACGCCATGAGTGCGACTACCCAAAGCAGTAAAAGCTTAGTTATATTATTCTTCATAATCGGATGATTTTATCGGATAGCGTATCTCTGTAAATATCTCTTAGCCTTTATGGTCGACTCCCATGTCTTGTCGTGCCTGCCATCGATAACTTCCGTATGATTTAGGTAACCATCAATGGAGTGTATCACGGCTGCACTGGAAGAGTTAATGACGATACCCTTCATCTGCACACCGACAGGCGAACTACTACAAGAAAGGTCACGTGCCAAAACATTTCTTTCGCCAACAGTTACAAAGGGATTTCCCATGCTATTGCCGTTCTTCTTCCATGTTACGTCATCGCAAACACGGAGATCCGTTTCACCTTGGCCATTAGAAACACGATCAACATGAAGTTTACAGAAAAGCTCTAGTTCTTTGTCATAGCTGGATGTTACCATTTCATTTGGTGCAAGCTCGGTCTTGTCTGCAAAGATAGAGTTATCAGCGAAGTGATAACGTACGAAATTGGTCAAATATGTAATCTTTGCAGCAATGCGAACGCTGTCTTCGTATGTTTCCAAGGAATCTGTATATACGATTTCTCCATCCACATCCCTTTTAACAACCCATGCTGTACCATCTTCATTCTCTTCCATTTCTGGTTTGCAGTGACTGCGGAAGTCCTCGCGGATCTCTTCCCAAGTGGGCAGACCTGCATCAATAGCAGCCAACACAGCATCATTACTGGGAACAAAGATTGTATAGCGATAGTTATTAAAGAACTGTACATTGTAATCCAATCCGTTGTCTGAGATGAAAATCTTGAACTTCTTGAGAGCAGACTCTCGCTGCGTCTTACCGAGTTTTCCATCTACAAGTCCGCAACCAATAATCTCGGTTTCATAACCATCAGCAGTACAAAGATCATAGAATTGGCTATAGGGTGTCTCGCCTGCAGCTTCCTTGTATAGATCATAATCATTAGTGAAGATGCTGTATACACTACGATATGTAGGAACCAGCGGCGCATTGAGGACATAGGTATGACCATTGTCCACATTACGTGTTTTAGTTAACTTACACGTGAGGACACCGCGTTCTGCACCTTCAGGATCAAGGCCATTCTGTGCGAAATAGCGTTCATTTTCAAGTTGGAAACCGCCTTTCACTGCGACAACACTGTCATTATCATCACGAACGACCTTCACGGCATTACCATTCTTAGAAAGGTAATACTCGTCCAATGGTGTTGACGTGTCAATGCCATAATACTTCTGGTCTTCACGTGTCATAGGATTCGTTCCATCATGCACGATAGTATGGCACTCCAGAATATCTTTCAAACGGTTTACGACCTCATTATCAGTAAAGTTGTTTGTACCTGGTATCGGCTGTGAACTGATTGTTCCAATGGGTCCTTTATCCTTATTATATGGGCAATAGTAGTTATAGAATTTAAGTCTTGGAGGATTCTTAGCTCGGTAATTAAATTCTATGACACGCGGAGTACGACTCTTCATGCTGGCAGGATCGTAATAAAATGCCAGTGCACTATCGCTGGGCAACAAGAATGTGAATTTACTCTGCATAGCCTTGAGGTATGCATAATAGTTAAGATTCATGTAGGACTCATAAATGGCGTCCTTCATTATCTTATTGGTTTCACTAATATACGCAGGCGCGGTAACGGATCTATAGTCTGCAGGCACACAAGTTCTGTCCATCACATAAATAACGCCATTGCTTGCAACCAGACAAGTATCGAGTTGAGCAATTGCTTCATCAACATTTTCGAACAGAGGTTCCATGGCGTCATCAGTAAGCTTGGACCACTTGCTGGGAACGGAACCAACGAACGAACGCTGCATGAAGTTGTTAATAAGTGCGTCAATTGTACCAACAGGAATACAGTCTATTTGCCTGTAAAGTTCATCAACAGTCGTTGCTCTTGCATAAGGAATCTCGTCTTTAGTTCCCTCGTGAGCATAATAGGTACGGATGAGGTCCTCACCTGCATTTTGGAAGTAATGCCACATCTGAGCATCACTGGGAACAAAGATGGCAGCCATGTCTTTGCGAACATCCACTTCATCATAGTAGCCATTCCATCCTGGATCGTACTTAAGCCCAGGAACATGGTCACCAGATGAACCGTCTTTATACGGGTTGTAAGGCTGATAGGTTCCTTTAGGACCTGGCTCAAATTTTGGTATTGCGCCGTCTTGGCCAGCTCTTACATATCCGCCCTTCACAGAGAAGTTATTATTGGAGAAATATCTCTTTGTGAAGATGGAGTCAGTGAAATCAGGATGAAGTACCTTGTAAGCTTCTGTGATACGGTTGCAATAGAACGGAGCACTGAAGCGGTCCAGAATATGACTGAAAATATTTGTCCTGCCATTTGTACGGATGACTTCTGCCATGTTTGTAAGAGGACAGAGAGGCTTTTCGGTAACATTGACATAACCATTTTCACAGACGCCGTCCTTATCTTTCAATATAGCATCATAGATATGCACGTCACTTGTATTTCTCGCACGTCCCATGAAAAGTTCGAAGTCCGAGTCCTTGACGGTATTTCTAGACATGTGCTCTGAGGTAAAGTGGAGCATCATTGGGACTGTAGAGTCAATTGCCATATATATGCCATTACCTCCATTTTCCTCGCGGAATCGTTCCCAATAGTCCTTATCTGTAATAGAGTAACTGAAGGGGAGGTCTGAAGATGACACATAAGTTATGGAGTCTGTTGCCTCGATGTCTGTGTAGCGGCGCATATATTCACCTCGAACGGGAGAACTTGTTCCGCTGGATTGGCTACTTGCCAAATTTTCCATCACAATAGCATTGTTAAGCATACTGGTATGGATCAGCAACTTTTTCTGAGCTTGGCTCAGGTTCTCATAACTTGTGGCATAGTGCCACGGATTGGCTTCGGGCAGATAAGCATTGGCTTCAAAGAATGCATCCCAAGCAGAGTCATTTGCCACAAAGACTGTTTTCGAGCCTGTGCGGCTCAGCACGTCAGTCAGTGGGCGCAAGCCCTCGGGATTGACATCCTTGTCAGCCAGCAACTTCAGATATGTTCTGAAATTACCTTTTTGTTCTAGGCTTTCATATATGCTTGAGTTGAGCCAACTGGGCTTTTCATCGTCCAAGATGAACTCATCTTTACAAGCATACATCAGCCCGCAAGCCGCCAGCAGACATACCACCCGTGAGGAATATCTGCTCCATTTGCTTAAACGGTTTGTCATACGCATTGTTTTATTTAGTTTTTTGATGTTTTTCTGTCTCGTTTTGTGCTATAATGCGCACTCAACAGAGCAAATTTACATTTTTTTTAACTAACTGAGACATATACCACAGAGAAAGACACGTATTTTAAGGTTATTTAACAAAAGAAGGTTAATTTTATTCAAAGAAGGGGGACTTTTCGTGTTGTTTTATCCTGTTTTTTCGTCAAGATTGTACTCTCTAAATGAGAGGGGCTCAAATGTGCTTTTGAGGATCATTATTACAGATGTATCTAACAACCATAGGCAGAACAGAATGACAGGAAGGATTTTTTCATGACATTATCTCTATAGAACATGATATCAAATAGAAGAAAAAGGAGCGAGGCCTCAGTAGGGCTTCGCTCCTTTAGTATGAACATAAAGTAATTTATTATCGCGACATGTATATTTTGCCGTTTTGGATATAGATTCCGTGTTGTGGAACACGTTGCAGGAGACGACCTGAAAGGTCGTAAATTTTGTCGTCAAATGCTTCATCAACCGGCTTTACAGCTATTGCAGAGGGAATGTCAAGGGTCATCCAATCAGTCCACTCAGAAGTTCCCTCGTCGCATACTGCCTGTACACGATAATAGTATACGTCTGTCTCTATCTGTTCAATGGTAAAGTGAGATGTCGTCAAGCCTGCATAAGTTGTGACATTACTGGATGTCCCACTCATGTCCATTACCTTTACATTATATAGATAAAAGCGTTTGTTTTTCTCTGTCGAGCCTAACCTGACCTTACATCCATGGGGAACACCGTCGAAGGTACAGCTATAGGTGCTGCTACTTGCAGTGAGTTGGATTGTCTGAGTATCGATAGTTTGATCGCCATTGATAATAGAAACAACAACACTGCTGTTATCTTCATTATAATAAGCAGCGTCAAATTCCACTATCAGTCGGCCTGCTCTGTTTTCAAGGACAGGCGTTGTGAGGTGGCCGCATACCCTGTTGGAAGAGATGCGCACAGATGCACTACCGGTGCCATAGAGTCCCGATGATGTCCATCCAGAGGTCAGTGTATATCCATCCAGAAGGCTGTTGCTTATGGCAGAGTTGGCGCCGAGTGCGTTGAACTTGGAGAAGTCTTCTGTCAAGATTGTTGCGGGAGCCGCCATATTGCTCATTGCTTCCACCTGAAGCGTATAGCTTGTGGCGCCTTCCACAGGAACCCAGTTGGTAGTAAAGGAGTTGTCTGTAATGTTCGTTGGTTCCAGAATCTCCGGTGTCTGCAAAACGATGATCTCGCCATAGATGAAGTTTATTTTGCCATTGGCAGCTTCGGTGATATCATGTATGATGTTTGTGTGTGTCTTGGTGCCATTCTTTTCTGCGATGAACCATGTGAGCGGCTGCACTTCTTCTATGCCTTGCATACCGGGATACGGATCGCCAGCCTCGTCGTCGGCCGATATCTCATACTGGAAAGAGCCATCTCCATTATCCCGAAGGATGCCGACTTGCCCATCGGCAGGCACAAAGGTCATGCGCTGGTGGTTCTTATTGGAGTTGACACTGTTGTTGTACCAAGCCGTCTGGTCGTAGTCGACGTGCCATACCATGAGGCCGTGACCGCGATTGCCTGTTCCAAAGGTTCTCTGCTGACGGTTCTCCAGGATATAATACTCGTTGGTATTGCCAGTGTTCCTGATGATGTATGCCACACCTTGCTCATTGATGGGAGGCATCTCTGTTATTCTGCAGGGCTCTGTCAGAGGAGTGAGATCAATCCATCCTGCCATCCAACGCTCATAAGCAGTATATGGAGAAGGCACTTCGCCTATGCCGCGGGGTCCATTATAACAGCCACCATCGAGCACATCCCAGTTCTGGCCACCTGTTCCGCCCGTATATTCTGTGTCATAGAAGTCGGGATAGCCCAGACAATGGCTGAACTCATGGCAGGCGGTGCCTATGCCTTCCAGTGTCGTTGCGTTGGCAAGTTCATTGGAAACTGCGTACGTGTCAAGATATACATTGTCCAGTCTTTGTCTGCCAGAACCGCAACCCCAGTATCTTGCGCTGGAGAGACTCCATTCATGGGGCCATATATAGCCTTGCGTTCCGTAGTATGTCACTCCGGCAAAGATGACATAGACTTGATCCACATAGCCGTCGCCATCCCAATCATAATCGGCATAGTTGACTTGCGAGTTGGCTTGTTGCAAGGCCTCAATAACCATCATGGCAGCACGGTCGTCGAGGTTGCTGTTTGGTGACGAGCCGTAGTATTCACGTGTCTTGTTAAGGGTGATAGGGCCGACGACGTCGAAGTCGATGGTCAGCATACCGTAGCTTTGCTCATGAAAGTAGTCGCGAACGGAACCGACGTGATTGTACTGCGTGAAGCCCTCTTGATTAAAGCGGTTATTCCACTGAGTGGCAGCCCCGCTCTTCATCTTCTCGTCGGAGAACTCCACGAGCAGAACGAGACCTTTCTTTGTCTCCGTTTGGGCATTAGCACGCCATGGTCCCTGGCGATGGCGGAGAGCGATGTTGGTTTCACGCATCTTCTCCAGACGAGCCAAACGTCGTTCGTTCACTCCTGGTAGCCGTTGGGTATGGTGATGGCCGCGGAGAGGCGTCACCCTAACCAGAGGTTGCGCTCCGACAGAGAGGCCGCACAAGAGCACGATAAGAAATGATATGAGGTTTTTCTTCATGTTTATCTGTTATTTACTATATATTATATAATGTCTTTTTGCTTTGCGGGTGCAAATATATGACTTTTTATTTGATTATTCTGCATAAAGGTCGTAACTTTGTGCCCTGTTATGGAGAAAAAGGTAAATACAGGCAAGGTTTTTCTCATTGCGGGAAGCGAACCTTTGGGAAGTGCAGGTGTCCAGGCGGACATCAAGGCTATCACGCGTTGTGAAGGCTGGGCAGCGGCTGCACTGACTTGTATTGTGGACGAGGATGTGAACCGCATCAAGGGCATCCATCACTTGCCGACGGACTTGATTGTCTCGCAGGCAGAGTCGTTCCTGAGCACTGTCGGAGCAGACTGTATTAAGACTGGAATCCTGCCGACTGAAGAGATCATCCAAGCAGTAGCAGGAGTGTTGCGCCGTTACAACAAACAGCCCATCCTCATCGACCCTGTTATTGTGAACTTCGCAGGTGAGCAGTTGGTCAGCGATGAAGCCATCGCGGCCTATAAAAGCGAACTTTTCCCGCTTGCCACACTCATCACGCCCAACGTCCGAGAAGCAGAATTCCTGCTGGGACACACTATCAGCGACCCCGAGAGCGACCTGAAGAAACTCGCCGAATGGGGCTGTAGCGTATTGGTAAAAAGCGTGGAAGAGGGTAAGTATCTTGTCGATTATCTCTACGACGTTACCTCTGGGACGCTCACTCCGCACCCAAAGAAGAAACTGGTTCTCGACGACCGAAACGGCACAGGCGACACCCTGGCCAGCGCCATCGCGACACATCTGGCGAAAGGCGACGATCTGGCAACTGCTGTCATGCGTGCCGAAGCCTATATGAACTACTTCCTGGCAGGGCCTCGCTACTACATCAGCGCAGGTCTGTAATGGTCAGAGGAAAAACATAACGTGTTATGATGGCAATCATAACGTGGAATGTTTTCAAACATAACGTGTCTAGTTGCCAAACTAGACGTGGCTAGTTGGCAAACTAGGCGTGGCTAATTTACAAACTAGGCGTGGCTAGTTGACCAACTAACCACGCCTAGTTCTTTTTTATCTAATGAAGTATCCTTCAGGACTCCTTATTTCTCCGTGTGCTCTTTGCTTTGTTGAGCACCATAATGGCCATAGATGCCGTAATGGCCGTAACGTCCGTAGCCATAACCATACTTGCCGTATTTACCGTACTTGCCATACTTGCCGTAGCCATAGTAGTAGCCATACTTCTTCTTTCTCATATCAACGGCATTAAGCACAAGGTTGATCTTCGGCAACTTGTTCTCTTCCTTGAAACCATTGATAAGGTCGAAGTTGGCACGCGGACTGTAGTCGGCACGGCAAACGAAGAGACTCATCTCAGCAACACGACCGATAGAGAGGGTATCGCTGACAAGTCCTACTGGCGGCGTGTCGAGCAGAACATAGTCGTAATGCTCCTTCAGCAATTCAACAGCCTTGTCGAGCGGCTCACGAGAGATGAGTTCGCCCGGGTTGGGAGGAATGATACCTGCAGGCAAGACATCAAGGTTCTTGTTGACAACGCCATGAACTATTTGCGACTCAAGTGCTTCGTAAGAATAGTCGCTACCAGAGAGGAAGGTCGTGATGCCCTTCTTATCAGAGGGCAGATTGAACAGCTTCACGAGTCGCGGCTTACGGATATCGAGGCCGACAACAATAACTTTCTTGCCCATCAACGCCAGCGACATGGCGAGGTTGGTGCAGACAAACGTCTTGCCCTCACCAGGAATACAACTGGTGCAAAGGATGACCTTCTCGTCTCCTTCGAGGATGAAGCGTAAGTTCGTACGCAAGCCTCGGAAAGCTTCCTCCATCGAGTCGTTCGTATTCTCGCGAACCACGAGAGCTTTCTCGCCATCAACCATCTTGCCTGCCAATGGGATGTCGGCCAAGATGCTGATCTTCGTATGTTTCTCAACATCCTCGCGTCCTTCGATACGATAGCGAAGCAGGTTCTTCAAATAGAAGAAGGCAATGGGCAGACCTATGCCGAGCATCAAGGCAAGAAGCCATATGATGTTGTTCTTGGGCGAAATCTTTCCCCTGAACTGCGGGGAGTCGATGATACGAGCCTTGGCTGCAGTGCTGGCCAGAGAGATGTAGTTCTCCTCACGCTTCTGCAAAAGCATCAGATAGAGGTTTGCCTTGATCTCCTGCTGACGACTCATGTTGGTCAAAGCACGCTCCTGTGTTGGTGTGCTGCTAATGCGGCTGCTGTACATACCATATTGCCTGTCAGCACTCGACTTCTGTGTCATCACGTCGTTGCGGATAGCATCGAGGCTCATCTTGATAGAAGGCCACATCTCCTCGAGCTGAGCTGTGAGACGCTGCACATAAGGATTGTCCTCGCTCGAAGACTTGAGCAAACGGTTCCTCTGCAGCACAGCATCGTTGTACTGGGAAATGAGAGTATTAAGGCTGGCATTGTTCAAGCCAAGGTTAGCAGGAATGACCTGCATGGCATTGGCAGGATTGTTCACATAGTTAACGAGAGCATTGATGAGGTTGAGTTGTGTCTCAAACTCCACTTGCTTCTTTTGGTACTCCGTCGTACTGGAGAGAGCATTCGTGGCATCATTGGTCAAGTTGATCAGTTCATTACTCTTCTTGTACTCTTCCAACTCGCCTTCCGTCACATCCAACTCGCCTCGGATATCATCGATACGAGCCTTGATGAACTCACCCGTCTTCATAGCCACCTCGTTCTTGTCTTCGTTGGCATCGTCGTTGTAGCACTTGAGCAGTTCATTCAGATAATCGATTGAACGGCCCACCTGCGTGTCAGTAAAGGAAACCTGTGCCACAGTTGTAAACTTACTGGTTGCTCCAGCCGAGAGTTTACTCCTGTAGATACGAGCCGCGGTCTCGATGGGAAGGATGGTAGCATAGAGTTTCTCGTTCTTCCACTTCGTTCCTGGGTTCTGCTGAAGGATGATGACACCCATCGGCGTATTGATGTTGCCAGGCAACTTCTTGACATCATGATCGAAGGTGACAGGCTCGCTCTGTCCTGCCATCCTGACTTTGCCCTTCACATGTAATCCCTTATCGGCTTTGGTCATCTCCAGTTCGATGGGAGTCTTAAGCACTGTCAACTGATGTTGCGGCATATCAACGATGATGGGATTGTTCTGATACTGCTCCATCTTCTTGACGCGTCCCTCGATAGCATAGCTGACGTAGAGCTTCAAGGACTTTACCACGCGACTGTTCACGTTGGTACTGGTCAAGATCTCAAGTTCATTGTCGAAACCATTACTGTTCGACACAATACCCATCTCATCAAGATTAATCTGTCCACTCCTTGACCATCGCTTGCCTTCATCGTCCTTGATCAACACCTTCATGGCTGATGTGTAGACCGGTTGAGTGTAGCGCAGGTAGCAAAAGGCAATGCAAAGGGCAATGATTACGGACAGAACTATCCATTGCCAGTTAAGAACAACGATGGTCCATATCGCACTTAGGGAGAAAGCACCAGACTCTTCTTCCTTCTGTAATTCTTCGTTAGCAACGTATTCAGCCATATTTCTTAAGAGTTTTTATTAGTTTGCGTTATAATCCAATCAGCGTGCAAAGATACATATTATTATAATAATGTGAAAGGATTTACACTAAAAATTATCTTTAACGGAGATTTATCTGCCATCTCTTGCCATATATCGAACAAATTGTCGTAACTTTGCCTACGGAGTGTATGCATTCTTTGCACATCTCCACTCAAAACAATGCAAAAGGAAACAACAAATATATCTGTGCGGCGAACGACACGGCACTGGTTTCGTGACAGCATAACCTGCCTCATTGAAGCACTCATATGGGCCATTTGCTTGCATGCAGCAGCCCCCGCCAACGACCAAGGATATCGCCAATGGCTACTGCATATCGGAATAGGGATTGTGCTTCTCGTCATTGTGACACACTTCATTCCCAATGCTACCTATAGTCGGACAGCCCGTCGCGATGAAGTAGTAGCCCAGGCCATGAAGACAGCATTGGCCGTTGGCATTCTTTCTGCAGCCATTCCCTTCGGGCACTACTTCCTGCCTCTTGCTTGGGTGTTGTTCTGCATAGCGTTGACCATAGAGCGTCTCATCCTCAACAGTTGGTTCATCCGCTACAGCATACGCCACAGCGAACATGGCGTTATCATATGCAACGAAGAAACTCTTTGGCAGCAGAAAGCCTTACTTCAGAACACATACGGACTGAAACTGGCTCGTCTTGAGGAGCAGACAGCACAGCAGTTGGAAGTGTATCTCGAAGCACATCCTGAAGCAGAAAGCGTCTATTGCGCTCCTTCTTCTCTATCGGCAAAAGAACTCGAGGATGTTGCACACACTTGTCGCAAACAAGGTCTAGTGCTTCATCTCTTACCCCTTGCCCCTTCCTCTTTGCCCCAAATGATGCAGAGTGAATGTCGCGGCAACGTCAGTGTGCTCTCATCTGTCAAGCCTCCTCTGCAAAACATCTTTAATCGAATGGCCAAGCGACTGACGGATATTGTGCTGAGCCTACTGGTTCTACTCACCATATTCCCTGTCTTTGCACTCATTGCCTACATCTGCATCAAGCGACAAAGCCGAGGTCCCGTCTTCACGATACGGCACATGTGCGGGATGGACGGCAAGACGTTCCAAAGCCTTACCTTCCGCACGCGGCACTACGAGGCCGCCCCCTCCTTCCTTGAAGGCATCAATGACCCTGGCTATTTCCCTTTCGGTAAGTTCCTTACCATCTCGCGACTTGAGTACCTGCCGCAATTCATCTGTGTACTATGGGGCAGCATGACAATCGTCGGCTCACAGACGATGCGTCCAGAACGCTATGCTGAATACCGTCGCGAACTGAGGCAACTCTTTATTTCCAATTGCCGTCTCAAGGCAGGCATCACAAGTTGTCACCTTGCTTCTGGGGCTCAAGGCAGCGCAAAAGCCGATGCCTGGTATTACCGAAACTGGGGCTTCTGGCTCGACGTGCGTATCATGCTCCAGCGTCTCGGCACGTCGCTAAGCAAATCGAAAGCTAAATCCATTAATTATATATAATGTATTAACGAGAACAAAAACACATGTCTATATTCAGCAAACTATTCGGCAGGAACAAAGAACAGCAGCAGACAAAGGTAGGCGGCATGGAGGACTTCATGCTCCTCATTCGTGTCTATTATCAGGCAGTCATGGCTGCACAGATTGGCATCAACAATCTTGGTGCACTGCCTGACTTGCGTATCTTCAAGCAGACCTACCATGTAGCGACTGTTAACAACAAACTGGGCATTGCCGAGAAGAAGCATTGCCGCAAGCTCATGCAGAGTATTTACAACGTCAGCGACTCCTTCTTCGAAGAGATTGACGGCAGCATTCGCAAACACTGCCACAAGATTCAGGATGCACAAAGTTACCTCATCCAGTTCCAAGGCTTCAGTCAGGACCTGATGATGTTGATGGGCAACCTCATGCAATGGAAGATGCGACTACCCAGTTTCTTCCGCGGAGCAATCCGCGAGATGGTTGCAAAGCAGGTGCATCAGATTCTTACAAAGAACGAATGGAAAGACGATGGCGTACGCAAAACATGTATCGCCATTAGGAAATATCAGAACATGCTTGGCTATACAGAACGATGGATGACAGAGTACGTGCATACCATTGTGATGCTCGCAAAAAAGGAGCCAAACAAAAATAGTGAGCAATAAACTTGCATAAAGCAAAAAAAATTACTATCTTTGCCCGCAAATTGAGTTATTAAGTTATGGATCAAGCACTGAAAGACCTCATCATCCAGCTGGAAACACGCGTCAGACAGCTCATCATGCAGCAACAAGAATTGCAGGAAGAGCAGGAAGGACTACGCAAGCAACTCAGCGAGAAGAATGAAGAAATAAAGAAACTGCAGGTTCAGAACGAAGAGCTCAAACAACAATACAGCCATCTTAAGATGGCTAAATACATCGACATGGCCGACAACGATGTCAAAGACATGCGTGGCCGTATCAGAACGATGGTGCGCGATATTGACCGGTGCATCTCAATGCTAAAAGTAACACAATAACAGATTATGGATGACACCCTATCAATAACTCTCCACTTCGGTTCATGGACCTTGCCCATGACCGTCAAGCGCGACGAAGAATACATTTATCGTCAGGCTGAAAAGCTTATCAAGGAGAGATTCAACTTCTACACAAGCAGCTATCCCGGGCAGAACACCGAGATGTATCTGGTGATGACTATCCTCGACATTGCCGTTCAGAGCAAGCGTCATGAGACCACCAACGATGCAGAGCCAGTACTGCAGGCTCTTCGTCCGCTGCTTTCAGAAGTCGAGGCCGCACTCATCAAAAAGTAAGAGAGAGTGACCCCGAGTATTAACAACAAACTTTTATATTCATGACAATTGACATCATAGTTGCCCTTCTGGTCGCTATCGTGGTTTTCTTTGCCCTTGTCGGAGTATGGTATTTTGTTATCGTACCAGCCAAGCGGAAGGCTCTTGCCGAAGAAGCTCGCGAAAATGCCGAGAAAGAGGCAGAAGTCATCAAGCAGAAGAAACTGCTTGAGGTAAAGGAAAAGTTCCTGAGCAAGCGCACAGAACTCGAGAAGGAGGTGCGTCAGCACAACCAGCAGATACAGCAGAGCGAGAATCGCATCAAGCAACGCGAGATGCAGCTCAACCAGAAGCAGGACGAACTGACTCGCCGCAAGCAGGAAGCCGATGCTCAGCGCCAGCGCATGGAAACGCAGCAGGCTCTGCTCGAGAAGAAAGAAGAGGAAGTCAACGCCCGCTTCTCCGACCTCATCAATCAGGAGCGCACGAAACTCGAAGAGATTTCCGGACTGAGTGTTGAAGAGGCTCGCGAGCGTCTTATCGAGTCTTTGAAGGACGAGGCGAAGACGAATGCCGCCGCTTACATCAACGAGATTATGGATGATGCACGAATGACGGCAACCAAAGAAGCCAAGCGCATCATCATACAGAGCATACAGCGCGTCGCTACGGAAACAGCTGTGGAGAACTCCGTCACGGTGTTCCACATCGACAACGACGAGGTAAAGGGACGCATCATCGGTCGCGAGGGCCGCAACATTCGTGCTCTCGAAGCAGCCACAGGCGTGGAGATTGTGGTCGATGACACGCCCGAAGCTATCGTCATAAGCGCCTTCGACCCCATCCGTCGCGAGATTTGCCGTCTGGCACTCCATCAGCTTGTGTCCGACGGACGCATTCATCCTGCTCGTATTGAGGAGGTTGTGGCAAAGGTCAAGAAGCAGATTGACGAGGAAATCCTCGAGGTGGGCAAGCGCACCACTATCGACTTGGGCGTGCACGGACTGCATCCCGAACTGGTTCGCATCGTGGGTAAGATGAAGTATCGCAGCAGCTACGGACAGAACCTCCTGCAGCATGCGCGCGAGACAGCCAACCTTTGTGCCGTCATGGCTAGCGAACTCGGACTCAACCCGAAGAAGGCAAAGCGTGCAGGTCTCTTGCATGACATTGGCAAAGTGCCTGATGAGGAGCCCGATCTGCCACACGCTCTCTATGGAGCCAAACTTGCTGAGAAGTACAAGGAAAAGCCCGAAATTTGCAATGCGATAGGCGCTCACCACGATGAAATGGAGATGACGACGCTGCTTGCACCAATCGTACAGGTCTGTGATGCCATCAGCGGTGCCCGTCCAGGAGCACGTCGTGAGATTGTAGAGGCTTACATCAAGCGTCTCAAGGACTTGGAAGACATCGCTATGAGCCATCCTGGTGTGGTCAAGACGTATGCCATCCAGGCAGGCCGCGAACTGCGCGTCATCGTCGGTGCCGATAAGATCGACGACAAGCAGACCGAGTTGCTGAGCAGCGAGATTGCCACCAAGATTCAGAACGAAATGACGTATCCCGGACAAGTAAAGATTACTGTTATCCGCGAGACACGCTCTATTGCATACGCAAAATAGCCATATCAAAAAACTAGGCACGGCTAGTTGTCCAACTAGGCACGCCTAATTTACAAACTAGACACGGCTAATTGGCAAACTAGGCGTGCCTAATCTGAGAACTAACAAGGCGCACTTCACAGACATGAAGTGCGCCTTGCTTTTATGCACCATTGAAAGGGCAATGCTTTCTTGGCATTCATCGCCTCGTTCAAGCGGATTGCAAATCCGACAGAACGGGTAACTTCACTTCTTCCTCGGCTGTTTCTGGAACTTATAGATAACATGCAGGAGAGCATAGCGCGGCAGGACGTTGGTGTAGGTCTCAGTTCTGCCTTGTACGTTGATGGTGCGGGTGACGTTGCTCAACTGGCCGAGGATGTCGAAGCCGTCAAGCATCACGACCCACTTGCCCTTGAATATGGCGCGGGCCAAGCGTGCGTTCCAGACGATGTC
>JAFYYO010000092.1 GCA_017557475.1 Bacteroidaceae bacterium | reverse complement strand
TTCGCTTTCAGGCATTCGCAAGTTGACCGAAGAAGGTTGCACTTTCCAAAGCCACATTGACGGAAGCAGACATACTTTTACGCCTGAAAAGGTGATGGACATCGAACGTAGTATCGGAGCCGATATCATCATGGCGCTCGACGAATGTCCTCCTGGAAATAGCGACTACAACTATGCGAAAAAGAGTCTCGGACTCACGCATCGATGGCTCGACCGTTGTATTAAGCGCTTCAACGAGACTGAGCCGCTTTACGGATACAAGCAGAGCCTCTTCCCTATCGTTCAAGGTTGCACCTTCAAAGACCTCAGAGAACAGAGTGCTGAGTTCGTGGCTTCGAAAGGTGCTGACGGTAACGCAATTGGCGGATTGGCTGTGGGAGAGCCAACGGAAGTGATGTACGAGATGATTGAAGTCGTGAACGCTATCCTTCCAAAAGACAAACCTCGCTACTTGATGGGCGTGGGAACTCCAGCAAACATCCTCGAAGCAATCGAAAGAGGCGTGGATATGTTCGATTGCGTGATGCCTACTCGAAACGGACGAAATGCGATGCTCTTCACAAGTCAGGGCATCATGAACATGCGAAACAAGAAGTGGGAAGACGACTTCTCCCCTATCGACGAGACGGGAACGGCTTGGGTAGATACATTCTATACGAAAGCTTATCTGCATCATCTCTTCAAGGCTCAAGAGTTACTAGCCTTGCAGATTGGCAGCATCCACAACCTCGCCTTCTATCTTTGGCTCGTTGGAGAGGCTCGCAAACACATTATCGCTGGCGACTTCTCGACTTGGAAACCCATTATGCTCAAAAGAGTAACACAAAGACTATAAGATGTTTAAACGAATCGACCGCTACATCATAGCTAAGTTCCTTGGAACTTACTTCTTCTCCATCGTGCTGATAATCAGCATCGGTGTAGTGTTCGATTTCAACGAGAACATCGATCGCTTCACGGAATCGCAGGCACCTTGGCGAGCAATCGTGATGGATTACTACCTGAACTTCATCCCCTACTACGCCAACCTCTTTAGTGCGCTCTTCGTCTTCATCAGTGTTATCTTCTTTACCTCGAAGATGGCTGACGGAAGCGAAATCATAGCGATGATAAGTGCGGGCATCAGTCGTAAGCGACTTCTCATGCCTTATATGATAAGTGCAGCTATCATTGCCGCTTTGACCTTCTATCTCGGGTCAGAAGTTATTCCTCGTAGTAGTGTGAAGCGACTCGCTTTCGAGAACACCTATAAGAAGCGAACAAAGAATCCCACCTATGCCGAGAAGGTGCAACTTCAAGTCGATACAGGCGTTATCGCTTATATGGAGCATTTCGATGGCGTCAGCAAGACTGGTATGCATTTCTCGCTGGATAAGTTCGAGAACAAGAAACTTGTCTCTCATCTTTCGGCCAAGAGTGCATGCTACGATACCTTGAGTGATGTGCGCTATCAATGGCATTTGAGAGATGTAACGGTTCGAGAGCTGCGAGGAATGCGTGAGAAGATAACCCACTACAACCAAGTTGACTCAGTCATCAGAATGGAGCCGCGAGACTTCCTCTTCATTCGCGATCAGGAAGAGACGATGACGAATTCCGAACTGAAGGATTATATCGAAAAACAACGAGGTCGAGGAAGCGGCAACCTCAGCATCTTCGAGGTAGAGTACTACAAACGCTTTGCTTCGCCTTTTGCCGCATTCATCCTCTCCACAATTGGCTTCTCACTCTCCTCTCGAAAACGAAAAGGCGGAATGGGCTTCTCGCTTGGAATAGGCATAGCCCTAAGCGCGACTTACATCTTGCTACAAGGCATATCGGCAACCTTCTCGACAAATGCAGGAATGCATCCGGCTCTTGCTGCTTGGATGCCCAACATACTATATACTCTCATCGCAATCTATCTCTACCGAAAGGCTCCACAATAGAATATGGACTTCTACGATTTAGACCTCAACGACTATGTCCTCGATGCCCTCGACGACATGAACTTCACCGATACGACTCCCATTCAGGAGCACGCTATCCCGCCTATCTTGAAAGGTAGAGATGTGATGGGTGTTGCTCAAACGGGTACAGGAAAGACTGCAGCCTATCTTCTTCCTGTCTTGAGCAAATTGGCCGATGGCGGCTTCCCAAAGGATGCCATCAATTGCGTCATCATGTCCCCTACTCGCGAACTCGCTCAGCAGATAGATAGTGCGCTTCAAGGCTTTGCCTATTACTTGGACGACATAAGCAGCGTGGCCGTTTATGGCGGAAACGACGGCGTTCGCTACGAGCAAGAGAAACGAGCTATGCAGAGCGGAGCAGATGTGGTGATTGCTACGCCTGGTCGTCTCATCAGCCATTTGAGTTTGGGCAATATCGACCTCAGTCGCGTCTCGTTCTTTATTCTCGACGAAGCAGACAGAATGCTCGATATGGGCTTCTGCGACGATATCCTTCTCATAGCCAAAGCGCTTCCTAAAGAGCATCAAACTATCATGTTCAGTGCCACGATGCCCGGAGACATACTGAGCTTGGCACACAGCATCTTACACAATCCTGTTGAAGTGAAGCTTGCGGTAAGTAAGCCTGCGGACAACATTCGTCAGAGTGCTTATCTCTGCTATGAGCCGCAGAAGCTTCAGGTCGTGAAACACATGTTCGAAAGTGAGGCACCTCATCGAGTGATTATCTTCGTCGGTTCAAAGAAGAAGACCAAGGAATTGGCTATCAGCATCATTCGAGCCGGCTATAATGCGAGGGCGATGCATAGCGATTTGACGCAGGCAGAAAGAGACGAAGTGATGTACCTCTTCCGAAGTGGAAAGATTGATATTCTCGTGGCAACAGATATTGTGGCTCGAGGTATTGATATCGACGATATTGCTCTGGTCATCAACTTCGATGTGCCGAGAGACGAAGAGGATTATGTGCATCGCATCGGCAGAACTGCAAGAGCTGGTAAAGGAGGTCGGGCAGTCACTTTCGTCAACGACAAAGATATGCTCTTCTTCCGACAGATAGAACGCTTCTTAGGAAAAGAAATCTATAAGGAGAAGATGCCCGAAGAGTTCGGAGAAACGCCCGTCTATCACTCAGGAGCAAAGAAAAAGAAGCACTTCAAGCACTATCATAAGAAAGGAAAGGGAAAGAATGGCACGAAACCTAACCGGTGAGCAATACGCCGCAAGCAAGTACATAAAGCTCGAAGTCACTGAGCCAATGCCGCTTATGGAGTTCCTGATGAAAGAGATGAGCGGAATCAGTCGCAACAAGGTCAAAGACCTCTTGCAAGGTCACGGCATAATGGTCGACCGCAAACTCGTCACGCAATACGACTTCATGCTCTCGCCTGGGCAGACCATTCTTGTGAGTCGTCACAAGCGAAGCACGGAACTGCTGAACAAGTATGTGAAGATCATCTACGAGGACAAAGACCTTATCGTCATCGAAAAGTCGGAAGGCATCTTGAGCATGGCCTCTGCTCCGGGTCAGTATTGCGTCAAGACCATCCTCGACGAGTACTTCAAAAAGCGTCATTTCAAGTGCACAGCTCATGTCGTTCATCGTCTCGACAGAGACACAAGCGGCCTGATGCTTTATGCCAAGAGCATCGAGATGAGGAAGTTGTTCGAGGAGGATTGGCACAACATCGTCTACGACCGACGCTACGTCGCTGTGCTTTGTGGCGAGATGGAACAAGAAGGCGGCACAGTCCACTCTTGGCTCAAGGACAACAAGGCCTTCGTGACCTATAGCAGCCCTACCGATAATGGCGGAAAGGAAGCCATTACGCACTACAGACGCATCGCTACGAATGGCCGTTTCACCCTTGCCGAAATGAGGCTCGAGACAGGCCGCAAGAACCAGATTCGCGTTCACATGAAAGATTTAGGCTATCCCGTAGCGGGAGACGACAAATATGGAGGCACTCTCAATCCCCTTCATCGACTTGCACTTCATGCATTCCGACTATACTTCTATCATCCCAGGACAGGCGAACTCATGAAGTTCGAAACACCCCACCCTACAAGCTTTACAAGACTATTTCAATACCAATAACTAAATAACTAAATAACTAAATTAAAAATTGAACGACCGCCCCAGCGGGGCTTGACAACGGTAGCCTGCCATTTTAATGGCTGGGAACCAAGGGGACAGGCAAACAGGGCGTGCCTTTAGGTACGCAACTTCCACGAAACCCTGTCACATACC
>JAFYYO010000091.1 GCA_017557475.1 Bacteroidaceae bacterium | reverse complement strand
GTTCCATCGCTTCGACCCCGAAATGGTGGTTGAGACCTATATCGAAGACGGAGCACACGTCAAGCCTGGCGATATCGTGATGAGCGTCAAGGGAAAAGTGCAAAGTCTTCTGCAGACGGAACGCCTCATGCTCAACATTCTGCAGCGAATGAGCGGCATTGCCACGATGACGCATAAGTATCAGCAAGCCATCTATGATGCAGGTTGCAAGACTCGCGTCCTTGATACTCGCAAGACGACTCCTGGTATGCGAATGCTTGAGAAAGAGGCCGTGAAGATTGGTGGCGGCATGAATCATCGCATAGGACTCTTCGACATGATTCTCCTGAAAGACAATCACATCGACTTCTGCGGAGGTGTTCATAACGCAATTAGTCGTGCAAAGCAGTATCTGAAAGACCACAACAAGGACCTTAAGATTGAATGCGAGGTCAGGAACTGGAAGGAACTGGACGAAGCGCTTGCCGAAGGTTGCGACCGCATCATGTTCGATAACTTCACGCCTGAAGACACGAAGAAGGCCGTGGAGATTGTCGCAGGTCGATGCGAAACGGAATCAAGCGGTGGCATCACTTTCGATACGATGATTCCCTATGCCAAAGCCGGCGTCGATTTCATTTCGTTTGGAGCTTTGACACATAGCGTGAAAGGTCTCGACATGAGTTTCAAAGCCGCTGGAAGCGACAAATTAATCATCAAATAGAACATTATGAAACGATACATTATATTTCTTCTCACCTCTTCCCTCTTTCTTCTTCCTTCTTCCATCTTACCTCTTCATGCTTGCACGAACTTAGTCGTCGGCAAGAAGGCCTCGAAGGACGGTAGCGTGATTATCTCTTACAGTCAGGACGACTATGGTGCCTTTGAGCCGCTTCGAGTGATTCCTGCAGCAGATCATCCTGCTGGCTCGATGCATGCTCTGTATCATTATGAGTCGGGCAACTACCTGGGTGAGATTCCGGAAGTCGCTCATACTTACGGCATTGTAGGCTTGATGAACGAACATCAGCTGTCGATTCATGAGACAACTTATGGCGGCCGAGAGGAGTTGACTGATACCGTCAGCGGTCTTATCGACTATGGTTCGCTCATGGTGCTGGGTCTGCAGCGTTCCAAGACTGCCCGAGAGGCCATACAAGTCATGACTGAGTTGACTGATAAATACGGCTACGAGAGCGAAGGAGAGAGCTTTACCATCGCAGATCCCAACGAAGCATGGATTATGGACATGATTGGCAAAGGTCCTGGCAACAAAGGTACTGTGTGGGTAGCGGTGCGCATCCCAGACGATTGCATTAGCGGACACGCCAACCAAAGCCGCATTCATCAGTTCCCGCTCAAGGACAAGAAGAACTGCCTCTATGCCAAAGATGTCATCAGCTTTGCAAAGGAGAAGGGTTACTTCAATGGAAAGGATGCAGACTTTTCATTTGCAGATTCTTACGCTCCGCTGGACTTTGGCGGACTTCGCTACTGTGAGGCTCGAATCTGGAGCTATTTTAATAAGTGGGCAGCCGAGGATATGAGTCCTTATCTGCCTTTTGCGATGGGTGATACGAAAGGCGAAGTTCTCCCACTTTATGTGAAGCCCAAGGCTCTGCTTTCAGTTCAGGACGTCAAAGACATGATGCGCGACCACTATGAAGGCACGCCGATGGATATGACTCAGGACATCGGAATGGGTGCTTGGGAAATGCCTTATCGCCCTACTCCACTCAGTTTCGAGGTCGATGGAAAGAAGTATTTCAACGAGCGTCCCATTAGTACTCAGCAGTCGGCTTGCGTTTATGTGAGTCAGATGCGCAGCTGGCTTCCCGATTATATCGGTGGAGTCACTTGGTTTGCCAACGATGATGCGAATATGGTGGCCTTTACCCCTGTCTATTGCAACATGACGCAAGCCCCTGAATGCTACGACAAATCGACTGCAGATGCCTTCCATTTCTCCACTCGAAGCGCTTATTGGGTTGAGAATTGGGTCAGCAACATGGTCTATCTGCGCTATAATCTGCTCTTCCCTGAGCTGCAAAAGGTTCGCGACAGACTCGAGAAAGACTACAACTCTCTGCAGTCTGAGGTTGAGACGAAAGCGGCAAGTATGAGCAAAGAGGAAGCCATCAAATATCTCTCGGCCTATAGTCATCGGATTGCAGGTGCGATGATGGACGAATGGAACCAGCTTGCGCAGCTCATTATTGTGAAATACAACGATATGGCTGTCAAGCGAACAGACGAGAACGGACAGTTTGAGAAGACTCCCGGAGGCAATCCCAGGCCCGTACTTCGCCCAGGTTATCCAGAGGCTTTCAAGCGCGAATTGATCAAGCAAACAGGCTCTCGCTACAAACTACCTCAGTGAAGTTGGCAAAGATAACGTGTAATGTTTACAATCATAACGTGTAATGTTCGCAATCATAACGTGTAATGTTTCCAAACATAACGTGGCTAGTTGTCAAACTAGACGTGCCTAATTTATAAATGACCTATAAACTATGAGAAGATTCATCCTTTTACTCTTGCTTCTTACCCCTTGTTCCCTACTCCATTCGCAAGGTTGGCCCTATGATTATGAAGGGGTTATGCTGCAAGGATTCTATTGGGACAGCTATTCTGAAACGTCTTGGGGAAAGCTGAAAGCTCAGGCCGACGAGATAGCTCCATACTTCCAGTTGATTTGGATTCCTCAAAGTGGTTGGTGCAACTCCAACTATAATTCGATGGGATATATGCCCGTCTATTACTTCAACCAGAAGAGTTCCTTCGGCTCAGAATGGGAGCTTCGGAATATGATTGCTACTTATCGTGAGAAAGGAACAGGCTTCCTGGCTGATGTCGTCATCAATCATCGCAAGAATTTGGGCGTCAACGGCTCTTGGGTGGACTTCCCGGCCGAGACTTACAACGGGGTAACCTATCAGATGACCTCAACCGATATCTGCAAAAACGATGATGGCGGAACTACGGCAAACTGGGCAAGTCAGAACGGACTCTCGGTTTCAGGGAACAACGATACAGGCGACGATTGGTCTGGCTGTCGAGATCTTGACCACCAGAACCCGCATGTTCAGGAATGCATCAAAGCCTATCTCAAGTTCCTTCTCGAGGACATCGGCTATGCAGGCTTCCGTTATGATATGGTCAAAGGCTTTTGGGCAAGCTTCATCGCCGATTATAATATGTATGCGAAGCCTGCTTTCAGTGTTGGCGAGTACTTCTCCGGTACCAGTGAAATCAAGCAATGGGTGAACAACACCAAGGGTTATGTGTCGTCCACACCAACAAGTGCAGCCTTCGACTTCCAGTTCCATTTCCGAGTTCGCGATGCCATCGAATCCCGCAATTGGCGTAATCTGGGTTGGGATGAAAAGCCGCTTGCCGATTGTTACGAGAAGCAGTACGCCGTTACCTTCGTCGAGAACCACGATACAGAGTATCGCGTAACAGGAGAAACGCAAACTGCTATCTGGAAGGACACGCTTGCCGCAAACGCATACCTGCTTGCAATGCCAGGCACTCCATGCGTCTTCTACCGACATTGGCAGGATTGTAAGTATCCTATCAAGCAAATGATTCTGGCCAGACGACTTGCAGGCGTCACCAACACCTCAACAAGCGAGGAGAAATGGACAGATGACAATTTCTATGCAAAAGCCACTAAGGGCAAACGAGGCACGCTGCTTTGTGTCGTGGGCAACAAACCAAATAATTACAATGCAGACACTAGCGAGTACTCAGAAATCCTTTCCGGCAAAGGATTCCGTTATCTCTTGAGCCGAAGTACCAATTCTGTTTGGATGGATGTGCCGGATGGGACCTATGAGGGACCTCTCAATGTCAAGATCAAACTGGTAACCAATCGTTCAGCTGCCAAGCTCGTCTATACTCTGGACGGTTCTGATCCGACTGCCGAAAGCCCTCAACTCACTAATGGAGGCACTCTTAGCATCGAGTCTTCATGTACGCTAAAGGCAGGCGTTCTGTCTGGTGGCAAAGTTTATGGCATACAGAGTCGCAAGTACGAAATCTTTGTGCCACATGACATAACACTCTATGTTAGTTCCGACGTTTCTTGGGCAGCTATGACCTTATATGTATGGGACAATGCAGACACACAGTTGAATGGCGACTGGCCAGGCAAGAAAGCCACCAAGTATGAGACTATCAATGGTAAAAGATGGTACTATCAGACCTTCCACCTCTCTTCACCTGACCAATATCTTAACCTTATAATAAGTAATACGGCTAAAAGCAAGCAGACAGTCGACATAAGGGGCATCCGTTCGACCAGCTTCTTCTGCATTACAGGAGAGAAGGCTGAGAGCAAGTACATCGTGGAAGACCAGACCTCAGACATGGCGACAGGAATAGACAGCCCGACGGAAGTCTCTCCTTGGGAAGGCTTGGATGGAGCCTTTAATCTGCAAGGCCTTCCTGTCTCTCCCAATCAAAAGAATGGAATCGTCATAGAGAAAGGCAAGAAGTTCCTTTATAAGTAGTTGAGTTTGATATGAGGGGTCGTCTTGTATTATATTTGTTCCTGCCAGTTTTGATGTGCCTTTCTTCTTCGCTTGGCAATGCCCAAGTGTCGAAGCAGAACGCCTCAGAACCTCGCAAAGTATTAGTCCTTGCAGAAAGAGGCGGGCTTCACGAGGGCTTTACTGCTGCTGGATTGCAATGGCTCGAGAGTCAGAAGGAACGCTTCAATATGGAGCTGACTGTCCTGAACTCTGCAAAGGATATTCGCGAAGGTGAACTTCTGAAATATCAACTCATCCTGCAACTCAACTATCCGCCTTATGCATGGAGCAAAGCGGCTCAGAAAGATATGGAGCGCTACATCGATGAAGGCCTCGGAGGCTACATCGGCTTCCATCATGCAAGCCTTCTTGGTGAGTTCGACGGCTACAAGATGTGGAACTGGTTCTCTGATTTCTTGGGTAAGATCCGCTATCAGAACTACATTGCTGAGAAGTGTGATGGGACGGTTCTGCTGGAAGACAACCAGCATCCAGTGACCAAGAGAGTGCCGAATTCCTTTGTCATAGAAGACGATGAATGGTACACCTACGACACCAATCCTCGCCAAAATGTCAAAGTTCTTGCGAGGGTGAATGAGGACAGCTACAGCATCTCGACCAACATCAAGATGGGCGACCATCCTGTTATCTGGACGAATCCGTCGAAAAAGGCTCGCAATGTCTATTTTCAGTTCGGTCACAGCAAGTTGCTCTTCCAGAACCCTGCCTTTATCAAGCTGTTTGAGAATGCGCTTCACTGGACTTTGAAGGATGAAGATTCTGCAGAGGAGAACAAAGGATATGCTGCCAATTATGCTCGAGAGCCACGTTTCAAAGCTCTCGTTCACTATGAACCTCATGCTGAAGAAGCGCATGTTCAGTTCGACAAGCAAGCCATTGAGTTCTTCCGCAAACTGACTTATGGCGAGGGTTGGACGATGGATGTGACCACTTCTCTTGCCGATTATCCTTATGAAAAGCTGAAGGACTACTGCATCATCATCAGCCTGAATGCTATGCCAGGAGGGAAGCAGAGAGAGGCTTTCCAGCAGTATATGGAGAATGGAGGCGGTTGGATGGGCTTCCATGCTTCGGCTTATAACGACAGGAACACTAAGTGGCCTTGGTTCAACGAGTTTCTCGGATGCGGACAGTTCTATTGTAACAACTGGCCTCCACAGCCTGCTCTGGTCGAATGCGACTTGCTGGAGCATCCAGTCACCAGCACTCTTCCGCAATCATTTGTGGCTCCGGCAAGCGAGTTCTATCAGTGGCAGCCAAGTCCGAGGCTGAATCCTGATGTAGAAGTCCTCGTTTCCATCTCGCCCAAGATGTATCCCTTTGGTCTCAAAGATGTTGTGAAATGGGGCGACTTCCCAATTGTTTGGACGAACAAGAAGTACAGGATGGTCTATCTCAACATGGGTCATGGCGACGAGGATTTCATTGATGCAACCCAGAACCTGCTCTTCGTCAACGCCTTCCGCTGGGTCGTAAGCCAAGACCCCAAAGGCAACCCGTTTGAGAAGTAACTGTACAAACAAAAAGAAGGCACTACCAATTGGCGGTGCCTTCTTCCTTATATATATAATAATGTGTCTTAGCGCAAGCGGTCGAGCGAGCGAACCAGCATCTCATCCTTCAGTATGCCTCTGAATGCAAGATAGAGCATGATGAGGGCTGCAAAGGGGAGAGCTGCTGCCCAATGAGGACGATAAAGATTCGATGATGGGTCTAGCAGATAGAGGCAAAT
>JAFYYO010000090.1 GCA_017557475.1 Bacteroidaceae bacterium | reverse complement strand
TGGAATATTAATTCAAATGAAAATGAAGGATAACAACAAGGAAAATAGGTTGATGAGGCGTAGGGGGAGGCCGCGCAAGTCAGAAACGGAGAATTCGGTAGTCAGAAAGCCGAGGGCTTTGAGACTGTCAGACGAAGAGGAGAGGTACATCGCTGGCAATGCCGAGAGGTGCAGGATGAACTTCAGCGAGTATTGCAGACGGGTGCTGATGGACTATAAGCCTGGGGTGCCTGACACGATGTTCAGGGACGATCTGTTTGCTGCCCGTAAGGACATCGTGAATTTTATCAACAACATCAAGGGACTCAAAATGGGGAGTGAGGAACGGAAGGAGTTTCTCAGGTCAATGCCCGTGATTCAGCAGTGGTGGAAGAGACTGTTTCCGATGATTGAGTTTCTCGACAAAAAGATAGAAAGGGGGTAAGCGATGATAGCAAGAGCAAGAGCCGTGGCGCACGGCAACGCCTATACGACGTATGCCACACTGAAAAAGGATGCGGAGTTCGTCTGCTGTGAAAACATGGCGGGAGATATGACCGCTGCTGTAACGGATGATGATCTGGACAATATTTGGATGCAGTTCAAGTATGCCGGGGAGAACTATATCGCTAAAGGTAAGCCCGTGACCAGGAAGTTGATAGCAATGGAGGTGTCGCCCGCCAAAGGAGAGTCTAAGGGTTGGTCGCAGGAGCAATGGAACTGGTTCGCCCATCGGTTTATTGAGGAAATGGATAGGATTGAGTTCAGAGATAAGGATGGAAAGGTGTCGTCGAAGCGGATGGACTTGGTCCATAGCAAGTGGTTGGCCATGTTGCACCATGATGCCAAGAGCGGGATTCCACATCTGCACTTCATGGTGTCGCGCTTTACTGTCGATGGCAGGATCAATGACACCAATCTTATAGGGCTGAAAGCAACGATGGCTGCAAACAGCATCAACCAGAGCATGGGCTGGAAGCAGTCGCGAGAAATCAGCGAGGAACATAAGGCTGAGATTAAGGAGACCCTCTATGACATTCTGAGGAAGATGAACCGCTTCGACTGGGATGTATTTCTCCAGAAGATAAAGGAACGTGGCTATTCTGCCGAACTCAAAAAGGACAGTAATGGCGAGGTCGTAGGCTATAGAATCAAGCGAGGCAACTCAAAGTATAACGCCTCAGAGATTGGACGGCAGCTGACGGCCAGTAGAATTGAGGCGACTTGGAGGCAGTTGCACAAGGATATGGATGCTGAGACGGCCAAGAGGAAAGCCAATGAGCAGAAGGCCAGGATCGAGTATGCAGAACGTCATCACTTTGTTTGTGAGCCTATAAGTCCTGATACAAAGAAGGAGCATTTTGAGTTTGACCGCAACATGGTGGATGGCAAGGAGGCTGAGCACTTCACCTTTGACGTTTCTGAGAATGTTGTGGATGCTATGAGTAGCACCTTCAAAGCTCTCGAAGATGAGTTTGACTTTGTGCTCGAAGAAGTGATTGAGACTTCGCTCTTCGTGTTCTTTGAGCTGATGAGCACCCCTGGTGGCTCTGGGTATTCGTCAGGCAGTTGCGGAGGAAGTAACAATGATCTGCCTCACAAAAAGAAGGATGACGATGATGAACTGCTTCGTGCAATGCGTATCGCCAAAGCCGTTGCCCGTAGCTGTCCGAGAAAGGTAGTCCGTCGAGGCTATGGAAGATAGAATTATATAAAGGTATAAAACATAAAGGTATGATGAAGAGATATAATGATGCGAAAAACCTGTTCGACAATGAGGAGGAACAGGTCGCAAAGGAAATGATGGCAGCAGCTGGTACGACTCAAAATGAGAACGTGCCAGCTCCTGCCGGGAGTGAATCAACGCTTAGTGCTGACTATCTGGAGAAGATTCTGCAGATACAGCGGAACTTTAGCAGTCAGCAAGAGCAGAGTGAAAAAATAATGAGAAGCCTAAATGGACTGGTGAGGCGTTTGGAAGGCAGCAAGGATATAAAAGTAAGTCTTTCTGAAGATGACAAGAATATGTTGTCTGCCCTTCCTGTAACCATCAACAAACATGTTGCCATTACGGTAGGGCAGGCTGGGCAGAAGGTGAAAGAGGATATAGATAAGCACACTGAATCCACTATGAACTCTATCACTAAAGCATGTGATACCAAGACAGAGGAAGTCATGAGGGTGTTTAACAACGGTAAGGGTATCTATCTTTCTTGGTGGAACTTCTGGGCAATGATTATCATGACCATTGCCAGTACATCCTATGCCACCTATGCAGCCGCAGGGCATTGCCTTTGGGATCAGCTATGGGAGCGTCTGTGGGTACCATTCCTTTTCCTCGTACTTATCTGTGGCGGTACAGCTCTCATCTTTTGGCTCAACTATAGGGAATATAAAATGCCGAAGTTCTGATAATCCCTCCATTTGTAAACCCTGAGATTGCAAACTTCAAAAATAGGGCTCAGCGGATTTACCCGGTTGGTAAAGCTTGGCTAATCAAGAATAAAGTTGTACCTTTGCAGCATGGATCATACCCAACTGCTGCGAGCCATCCTTCCAGATGTGCTGATAGACAACTTTGATGTTGCCAATTTCGAGAAGAGCGACCTTCGTTTTGACATATGGCTTGACGAGAAGAAGGTCCAGATGCGTGAGGACAAGAAGAATTCCTCAGTCATATCCCATGGATTCGGAGAGTACCATACCATTCAGGACTTTCCTATTCGCGGTCGTGCCACCTCCCTTCATAGTCGCAAGCGCAAGTGGCTTGACAAGGACACGGGAGAGATATTCAGTTATGAT
>JAFYYO010000089.1 GCA_017557475.1 Bacteroidaceae bacterium | reverse complement strand
GACGGCAATCAGAAAGAAGTGAAATTGGTGATGTATGGGGCAAGCAATACCTATATTATAGGCAGTTTCGATGGCTAAGTCTTCACGCCAGAAAGCGGCAAACACCGTTTCTCGACAGGTGCCATCTATGCCGCTCAGACCTTCAATAACGTGCCAGACGGACGAAGAATACAGATAGGATGGGCCAACATCGACCATAGAGGGATGCCTTTTAGAGGGCAAATGCTCTTGCCGACAGAGTTGACTTTGCGCTCGACGAAAGAGGGTGTTCGTCTTGTAAGCAAGCCTATCAAGGAAGTTGCTTCGTTGTTGAAGCCGCTCTATTCCAGCGAAGGTGCCATGAAAGAGCAGGAGGTCAACAAGGCTCTACAGCGTTATCAGAAGCAGGATTGCGTTCATCTTCATGCCACACTCAACCTCACTTATGCCACAAGTGCAGGCTTAAAGTTCGATGGACAAACGCTTGTAGATTACGACCTCAATCGTAACACCTTGAACGGACAGTTCTATTCGCCCCAAGATCCCACGAGTCTTTCCTTGACGATGGACATTTATATCGACAGAACTTCGATTGAAGTCTTCATCGACGACGGCTTTTACAGCTATTCGATGGAGCGTAAGCGGGCAATAGGAACTCCCCAGAAACCCGTGACCAAAGGCTTTGAGTTCTGGGGAGCGGATATTAATGTGACTGATATTCAGTTAGATTCCGTCGAGAGCATCTGGGAGTAGGACTCTTTATTGCTGCAGAGCAGAACTCCTGCGACCTCGTGCGAGAACCTTTCCCTCTGAAGCTATGCTATCTGCGACCTGCTCTCCTTCGCTGCGGCTGAAGGGTGCGTCGTAGTAGTAATCATAGTCCCAGCCATAACGGTCCTCGTACCCATAGATGTTTACATACGGCGTCCAGTTGTAGTAGTCAGCAATCTTTCGCAGACGGAACGAGTTTCCAGAGCTCGAGAAGATGCCAGAGAAGTAGTCGTTGTTCATGCTGTAGTTGCTGATTCTTACGTCGAGTTCGTGGTCGTAATCATAGGAAAGATAGACAACTCCGTTCTCAACCGACCAACTGAACTTGTAGTACAGATACTCATAGGGGCCGTAGTCGTAGTAATCAACCTGCGTTCCTCTGCCATAAGATGCATGAGCATAGGCAGGGATGAACGTGATACGGGAATCGTAGCAATCGAAGGTGTAGCGTCTTCCGCGGCCATCGATATAGTCGTAATACATGCCGAAGTCTCCTCTCCATTCTCCTGAGAGAGCCATCGACTGGTTGATGTCTTGCCATTCTTCACAAGAAGAGAATGAGAACATTGCCATCATAAAGCTGCAAAAGAGGAAGCAATTGGCTCCTGCTTTGCCGAAGAAGAAAAAGATAGAACGTTTCATGACTGTAGTTTTTATCGTTTGTTTGATGCAAAGGTACGCGATATTCTGGAGTTTGAAAAGGGGAAAATGCGAAGTTTTGCAGGGGAAATCCCTATCGCTTGCAGGGATGTTCGCAAACGACACGTGTATTGTTGGCAAACATAACGTGTAATGATTGCAAACATAACGTGTAATGATTGGCAACATAACGTGTAATGTTTTCAAACTAGACGTGCCTAGTCGGCCAATTAGCCCTGTCTAGTTTGCGAATTAGACGTGCCTAATTTGCAAATTAGCCGTGCCTGGTTTCTTGAGAAGCAACTTTTAGGCTAAAAAGTTCTCAGTTTGCAAAACTTTTCGTAACTTTGAGCAAAATTCCACATAATATTAAATGAATACAATGAAAAAGAGTGTGATTTCAGCAGTTTTTGTGGCTTTCTTGGCCTTGACTGCAAATGCGCAGAATCCCTTTGTACAGACTTGGTTCACGAGCGACCCGGCTCCTATGGTGCATAACGGCAGGATGTATGTCTATACGGGGCATGATGAGGACGGAGCCGACTTCTTCTGGATGCAGGAATGGCGCGTCTATTCAACGGAAGATATGGTGAATTGGCAGGATCACGGCTCGCCTCTTGCTCTTGAGAGCTTCTCTTGGGCAGACGACAGAGCGTGGGCTTCGCAGACGGTTGAGCGCGATGGGAAGTTCTTTTGGTACATCTGTGCCCACAGCAATATCTCGAAAGGAATGGCTATCGGCGTGGCTGTAAGCGACTCGCCTACAGGTCCGTTCAAGGACGCGATTGGTAAGCCTCTCTTCGAGAACGGCTCTTGGGACCACATCGACCCAACAGTTCTCATCGACGACGACGGGCAGGCTTGGCTGATGTGGGGCAATCCCCAATGTTATTACCTGAAGTTGAATCGCGACATGATATCCTATAGTGGCGAACTTGGCCGCCTTGATATGACGGAAGAGGCTTTCGGAGGACCCATGATGAGACAGCGTGAGAAGGGAAAAGAGTACAAGGATTCGTATGTAGAAGGTCCTTGGTTGACCAAACGGAACGGGGTATATCAGTTGCTTTATGCAGCTGGAGGAGTACCCGAGCACATAAGCTACAGTACAGCTCCCTCGCCTACAGGACCCTGGAAATACGCTGGTCAGATCATGCCTCTGTGTGATACGAAGTCCTTTACCAACCATTGTGGCGTGGCAGACTACAAAGGTCACAGCTACTTCTTCTATCATACAGGCAAACTTCCCAAGGGTGGAGGCTTCGGACGAAGTGTTGCGGTCGAGGAGTTCAAGTATAACGAAGACGGAAGCTTCCCATCAATCATGCCCACAGACGAAGGCGTGAAGCCCGTCGAGACCTTCAATCCTTATCGGAAGGTCGAGGCTGAGACGATGGCTTTCTCAAGAGGCGTGAAGACCGAACAAAATGATGAGGTCGGCGTTTACGTGAGTGATATCCATAATGGGGACTTCATCAAGCTGCAGAATGTTAAGTTCGATGGTAATGTGACCAAGCAGTTCACGGCAAGAGTGGCAAGCGGATTGAGAGGCGGACAGATTGAAGTTCGTTTGGACAGCCTGCATGGCGCTTTGGTGGCTCGTTTGGAAGTTCCTGGCACAGGAGGCTGGGAGACGTGGCAAACGCTTTCTGTTGACTTCTTGCAAAAGGCAGAAGGTACTCACGACCTCTATTTCGCCTTCACAGGTCGCAAAGGTCCGAAGCTCTTCAACTTCGATTGGTGGCAGATTGAAGGCTTGAAGTCTTTGGTGGTAGAGGACGGCGGAATGGGTCCCTACAAAGCCATTATGAAGGAAGAAGCCGCGCTTGAAGCCCACACTATCTTCGTTCCGCAAGACCTCTCGGCCTTTAGCAAGAAGAAACCTCTGCCGGTGCTTGTATGGGGAAACGGCGCTTGCACGAACTCTCCTTGGGAGCATTTCAAGTTCCTCAACGAGATTGCTTCGCACGGCTATCTTGTCGTGGCGACAGGTTACATTCCCATGGAGGAGAAACCCTACCATGGACCGATGTCCACAACCCAGCAGCAGATTGAGTCTATTGATTGGGCCATTAAGCAAAATGCCGACCCGAACTCTCCTTATTATAATAAGATAGATGTGAAGAACATCTGCGCATCGGGAATGTCTTGTGGCGGTTTGCAGACACTTTACAACTGCGCCGATCCTCGCCTCAAGACCTTGATGATATGCAATAGCGGGCTCTTCAAGGAGAGTAATCGTGGTCAGGCTGTAGGCGGAATGCCTATGCCCGAGAAAGCTAAACTGCAGGAGATTCATACGCCCATCATCTACATCCTTGGCGGCAAAGAGGATATCGCCTATGAGAACGGCATGGACGACTTCCACAAAATCAATCATGTTCCTGCCTGTGCAGCCAATTATCCTGTAGGTCACGGCGGAACTTATCGTCAGCCTCATGGCGGCGAGTTTACTGTGGTTGCTCTCGCTTGGCTCGACTGGCAGCTAAAGGGCGACAAGCAGGCAGCCAAGATGTTCCAAGGCAAAGACTGTCTCCTCTCAAAGCGCGAAGGCTGGACGATTGAGAAGAACGCGAAAATGAAGTAAAGTGAAGAAATTAATCGTTTTATTGATAGGGCTGAGTGTCGTTTGTGTAGGCTTTGCACGAACGATGGTCTCGCCTAATGGGAAACTCTCGTTGACGTCCAGCGGGAAGGGCTATATGCTTTCTTATCAGAAGCAATCGGTATTGGAGATCCCCTCGATTGGTTATGGTGGTATTGTAAAGAAGACGGGTAAGGCTCATCGCATCAAAGCTGACTACCAGATGCTGACAGGAAAGAAGTTGCACTGCACCAACGAAGCAAACGAATATCTCGTGACGCTTGATGACGGCGTTCGTCTTGTCATGCGTTTATATAATGATGGTCTTGCATTTCGTTACGAAGGTGTGAAAGAGCCGCAAAAAGAGCAGACGGCCTATCGCATTCCTGCTGGCACAAAGCGTTGGCTGCAAAAGTGGACGGACAGCTACGAGGGCTTCTTCCCTTTGGAGACAACTCCTCGCAATGGGCGTTGGGGCTATCCTGCCCTTTTGGAGCACGTCGATGGTGTCTTCTCTTTGATTTCGGAAGCAAATATCGAGCGAGGGCAGAGCGGTTCGTGCTTGTATAGCGAGGGCGATATCTACAAGGTTGTGCCCGATGAAACGATTGCAGGGAAAGAACTTGACAGGAGTCCTTGGCGTTTCGTTATCGTAGGAACATTGTCCGACGTCGTGGCTTCTACGCTCGTGACCGATGTATCTGACCCCAGCAAGATTGACGACACAAGTTGGATTCATCCTGGAACCGTTTCGTGGGTATATTGGGCTTACAATCACGGCTCAAATGACTATCAGATTATCAAGAAATATGTCGATATGGCGGTGACGTTGAAACTGCCTTATGTTCTCATCGATGCTGAATGGGACGAGATGAAAGACGGCAAGACCATCGAGGATGCAGTCAATTATGCGAAGTCGCAAGGCGTGAAGCCCTTGATTTGGTACAATTCTTCGGTTGGATGGATAAATGGTGCGCCTGGTCCTAAGTTCCGTTTGAACAAGCCCGAAGACCGCGAGAAGGAGTTTGCTTGGTGCGAAAGGATTGGTGTGGCTGGCGTGAAGATTGACTTCTTTTCGGGTGATAATCAGATGAATATGGACTATTGCATCGACCTGTTGGAGTGTGCAGCTCGTCATCATTTGCTCGTTAACTTTCATGGTGCTACCATTCCTCGTGGCTGGCAACGAACATGGCCAAACCTGATGAGTACAGAGGGCGTATATGGTGCAGAATGGTATAACAACGTGCCGACCTTTACAACAAAGGCCGCCTCGCATAATGCCATGCTGCCTTTCACTCGAAATGTCATTGGTCCGATGGACTATACCCCTTGCACATTCAGCGACTCGCAGCATCCCCACATCACTTCTCATGCTCACGAACTCGCTTTGACTGTGCTCTTCGAGAGTGGTTTGCAACATCTGGCAGACCGTCCTGAAAGTTATTTGTCGCAACCTCATGATGTTCAGCAATTCCTTTCCACACTTCCAACGGTTTGGGACGAGACGCACCTCATTTCTGGCTATCCTGGCAAATCGGTTGTAATGGCTCGTCGGAGCGGAGGAATTTGGTATGTGGCGGGCATCAACGGAACTGATGAGGAGAAGATTTTGCCTGTTGACCTCGCTTTCATGGGGAAGTCTCATGGTGATATTGTGCTCTTTGGAGACAGAGACGAGCGCGCTTTCTCTGTGACTTTGCAAAAGGAATATCCCACACAAATGACTTGCCGTCCTCGAGGTGGTTTCGTGCTTGTCGTTCATCTAATAGGACATTAAAGTAAATAATTATGGTATTTAACGAAATAGGAAAGACTGGACTGCGTGTCTCGAACCTGAGTTTTGGGGCTTCTTCGCTTGGTGGTGTTTTCCACAGCATTCGTGAAGATGAAGGCATTCGAGCCGTTCATGTGGCCGTCGATAACGGCATCAACTTCATCGATGTGTCGCCTTATTACGGTCATCTGAAGGCAGAAACCGTGCTGGGCAAAGCGCTCAAGGAGATTCCTCGCGACAAGTACTATCTTTCGACAAAGGTTGGGCGTTATGGAAAGGACGGCGTCAACACTTGGGACTATTCCGCCAAGCGAGCTACGGAGAGCGTCTATGAGAGCATGAAGCGCCTGAATGTTGATTATATCGACCTGATTAATGTTCATGACATAGAGTTTCAGGCAGGTATGGATGGCGGCCTTCAGAAGGTTGTCGACGAGACTTTGCCTGCCCTTGTGGCTCTTCGCGAGAAAGGCGTCGTGGGGCATGTGGGCATTACCGACTTGCAACCCGAGAACTTGAAGTGGGTTGTGGAGCATTCCGAGCCGGGATCGGTGGAGAGCATCCTCAACTTCTGCCATTATTGCCTGAACGACACGCTGCTGACGGACTATCTTGACTTCTTCGAGAAGCACGGGGTTGGCATCATCAACGCTTCGCCTTTGGCTATGGGATTGCTTTCCGAGCGAGGCACTCCCGACTGGCATCCTGCTCCAAAGGAACTGAAAGAGGCTTGTGCTCGAGCTGCTCTCTATTGCAGGGAGCAAGGTTATCCTATCGAGAAACTGGCCGTGCAGTTCTCAACAAGCCTGAATCCTCGTGTCGCTACAACGCTCTTCAGTAGTGCCAATCCTGCTAATGTCCTGAAGAACATAGGCTTCGTGGATGCGCCTATGGATGAGGCTTTGGTGAAAGAAGTGCAGGCAATCATTGGCGACCAAATGTTTGTAAGATGGAAAAACTCATAATAGATTCGCACAGT
>JAFYYO010000088.1 GCA_017557475.1 Bacteroidaceae bacterium | reverse complement strand
GAACTTATGGTGGGAGCCATAGACGGGATTAAAGTATTTGACGACCTTATGTTGAACCAAACCCAATCCGCCATGGCTGCGTACGACGAAATAATCGTCACCGCTCAGATAGTCATAACCTGCCAAACCACCCACTTGCCTTGTGATCTGATATTGTGCCTTGATGCTTGCCATCCATGCATCTATCTTGGCATTCTGTTCGTTGTGACCTATCTGATGATAGTACGAAGCCTCAGCCGACAGTTTGCCTGGCTTATAAGAGACGTAGCCGCCCAGCAGTTGCTGATATCTGTTGTGAGGTTCATTATCGCCTGTACCGTCCTTCTCACCTCCTTGCATACCGATGTTCATGAAGAGGAGAGAGAAGCCGAGAGGGACTTTGGGGATGTCATAGTGATACCATAGTGTGTGCATCATCTTATAGGACTGCGCACCATTGACGTAGTAGGTGCCACCTGTGATATTCTCTGCATTCTGGTTGAAGGCAAAGACACCATGAACTTTGTGCCCGTAGCCTTCAAAGCCAAGCTTGAGGACATCGTGGGAAAGTGCTGCCATCGCCCAGTCGTTGGAACCGATGATGCGTTCATCGTCGTAGGAAAGGACTTGGCGTCCCATCTGTGCAAAGAGGCCGTTCTTCGCGGTCAGCTTGGCCCATGCTTCGTAGAGATTGAAGCTTCCCTTGCCGCTTTGCCCCCAGATGCCGCTATGCTGGGCAGTCACTTTGGCTTCGATGTACGGACGTTTGTAGCCCAGCGACAGGCGTGTTCTTTCCATGAGGAACTGAGCGCGGTTCTCTTCTGCTCCCTCTGTGAAGCCGCCAAAGCGCATCTCGCCTCGACCAAGCATGTTCAGGTTCACGTCGACCTGATTCTTCAGTTCGTCCTCTTGTGCAAAAGCTGCCGAAGAAACGATAATCAGCAAAAGAGTTAATATCTGTCTCATTCTACCTCGAAGATGTTGATGAAGCCTGTCAATTTGAACACGCTCTTGATGTCTTCGTTCATGTTCTTGAGTACGACTTTGCTGCCTCCTGCCTTCGCTCCCTTGAGGATGCTGATGAGGATGCGCAGACCGCTCGATGCGATGTACTCAAGGCCTTCGCAGTCGATAACGACGTCTTTACCGTTAGTTGTGTAGAGCGGTTGCAGCGTCTTCTCCACTTCGGCAGCTGCAGCGGTGTCGAGTTCGCCTTCGAGCGTTACGAGATACTTGTCTTCCAGTTGTTCAATGTTTGTCTTCATATCTTTTATTCATTTGGTTAAATCTCTAATCACTAATCTCTAATCCCCTTACAGAGTGTAAGGACATTTTTGCCGTCGATGCGTTCGTAGTTGATGGAGTCCATCAGTTCGCGCACAAGCAGTATGCCGAGACCTCCAACAGGACGTTCTTCTGCGGAAAGTGTCGTGTCGGCAGTCGCCACTTCTGTCGGATCGAAGGAGATGCCGGAGTCGGTGATGATGAACTTGAGCCGATGCCCATCCGATGTTGCCCGAACACTCACTTCGCCTTTGGTGCCTTTAGGGTAAGCATATTCCATGACGTTTACTACGGCTTCCTCTAATGCCAGACGCAGCTTGCCTGATAGCGATTTCTCGATGCCCAACTGTTCTGCGATTTGCTTTACAAAAGGGCCGAGTGCTTCGATTTCTTTCACATCATTATGAAGCGTAAGCTCTTCGCTCAAGACTTCTTTTTCCTGAGACGGTGTGTAGCGGAGGGCCAGGAGCGTCAGGTCGTCACTCTGTTCTGTGTTTTCCGAGAATCGTTTCACCTCGGCAATAGCAGTTTCTACCAGTTGCTTGGGGCCTGTCGAGCCACATGCCTCTATCATCTGAAGCACGCTCTCTCTGCCGAAGAGTTTGCCTTGGGCATTCCGAGCCTCAGTGAGTCCGTCGGTATATAGGAAGAGTGCCGAGCCAGGTTTCAAGGTCGTTGCCTGCATCTCGTAGTTGAACTCTTCGAAGAGACCGATGGGAAGATTGGGCTTTACCTCTAATAATGAGAGTTGGTCAACGAGTATCGGTTTTTCATGACCTGCGTTGCAATAGCGAAGATGACCTGTTGGGAGGTCGAGAACGCCGATGAACAGGGTGACGAAGATGTTGGCTTTGTTGTTGCGGCAGGCAGCTTCGTTGAGTCGCTTCATGATTTGTGCGGGATTGTTTTCGCGTGAAGCGATGTTGCGGAAGACTGTCTGCGTGATGGCCATGATGAGGGCGGAGGGAATGCCTTTGCCGCTTACGTCGCCGATGCAGAAGAAGAGTTTTCCGTCGCGGACGAAGGCGTTGTAGAGGTCGCCGCCAACTGCTTTGGCTGGAATCAGTCGTCCTTCCACACAGACATCCTCGGTGATTGCCTGCGACTCCTCTGTCGTGGGTAGCAAGGCCTGTTGGATGTTGTTTGCAATCCGCAGTTCGCCATTAGTGCGCTCCTGTTCCAGAGTCTTTTGCTTCAGCTTCTTTTCGCTCTGAGCAAAAAGGCGAATCATGAACAAGAGGATACCTACTGCGAGCATGGAAAGGAGCAGAAGGCGGAGTCGCAGCCGCATAAGCGGGGCATAAACTTCGTCGTCGTAACAGACTACAGCCAGCTGCCAATGCGGTTTCCCCTTCATGTTTGCATAGAAGACGGTGCCGTCTCTGCTGTCTGTGTCGAAGTGTATGACTCTGCTTCGGCCGCTCCTGCTCTGTTTGCGGGTCACTGTGCTGTCGTTGATAAGGCTTATGATAAAGTCTGGCACCTCCTTCTTAACCTCGTCTTCCGACGGTCGAATGATGGGCTTCCCGCTTTCCGTGAGCAGGAGGAGGAAGGATGAAGGGTAGATGTGCCTGTTGTTGATGGTGTCGCTAAGCCATTCGAGCGACACATCTATGCCGCAGACTCCTGCCAGCTCGCCTGATTTGTCGCGAATCGGCATTGCATAGGAAGTGACGACTGTCTGCGCTCCCTCACTATCTATATACGGCTCTACCCAAACCGCATCGTCCGCAGCAATGGCATCACGGTAGAAATCCCGTTCCGTATAATCATGGTTCTCGCCTGCAATCTGCATCGACGTCAGCGAATCGCCCGTCTTCTGAACATAAGGTTCATACAATCTGCCTTTCGAAGGATAGTAGTTGGGGACAAAGGCCACAGAGCCGCCTCGCAGGTTGCGGCCAAGCGAGATCATTCGTCCTACTGCATTATAGATGGAATCTGGCTCGGAAAGATTCTCGCGAATATTCCATATGTGGTTCTGCAGGACTTCCTCTGCCGAGTTGAGCGTGCTTTTGATGAGGATGGCTTTCAGTGTCAACTCCATCTCGGCATGCTTCTCCAGTTGTTCTTCCATCAGGTTGTGCGTGTAGTGGTACTGCGCAAAAGACAGCAACTCAAGGAGCAGAGCCGCCACGATAACAATCAGCAGTCCCTTCCTTTTCCTGAGCGACAGGACAAGTTCTCGCAGTTTACTCATGCAGGTCAATAGTTACATTCAACGCTCATTGCCCTACAAAATTACATATTTTTTGTGAAGAAACAGCCAATTCATCCATTCTTTTTGCAGAAAAGCACCAAGTATCCGCACTAGACATTCCTAAGAGAGGGGGAAACAACACGTGTGTCATCGCCAATAAGTACACGTGTCGTTCCCAATAAGTACACGTGTCATTCGCAATAAGTACACGTGTCGTTCGAAAACATAACGTGGCTAGTTGGCAATCATAACGTGCCTAGTTGGCAAACTAGACGTGGCTAATTTGTAAATTAGGCACAGGGCGTGGGCAAGGGACACGGGAAACACTACACCTAAACCTGAATTACAGGCGAGAGCGCACCTTCACTTTTGTCCTTTAGGAAAAAATCTAATCCCAGGCAACGATTATCTCAAATATTTGTTGTAACTTTGCATCATCATTGATAAAGTAGTTTCAAATTGCATCACTCAAATTATGAATACCCTTTTTCGCCTCAGAGAAAAAACCAAGGGCTTAGGGCATCTTGTCCTCTGCTCCCTGATAGTGTCGCTCGTTTCATGCATGCACGATGATATAGAGCCAGCCGACTCAACTATGCTTGTTAAGGTTGGGGACCAGGTCCCGAGTTTTATCCTTACATCTTCTGAAGGAAACGAATTGACATCCTCCTCGCTTCGCGGGCATGTTTACATCCTGAATTTCTTCGACACCGGATGTCGCGACTGTCGGAATGAGTTCCCCGTCATGCAGCAGGTCTATGACGATTTTGAGGGAAAGGTACCCATCCTGAATGTGCCACGCACCCAGACAAAAGAGGAAATAAGCGCTTATTGGGAAGAAGCAGGATTTACCATGCCCTTCTATATCCCCCAAGACAAGCAGCTTTATTATAAGTTTGCTACCAGGACCATTCCACGTACTTATATAGTAAATGCTGAAGGGAAAGTGGTTGCAACCTATTCCGACTCTCCAATAGCAGATCTGGCTTCAGTCGAACATCACCTGCAACAACTGCTTGGCAAGGGCGGTAACTGATAAGACAACGTCCCTATTTATTTACCACACACGCCAATAAAAAAGAGAGCTGCATAGTCTCAGGATTATGCAGCTCTCTTAAGTTTATTTCTCGCCTCTCTTGATGATGAAGCTTGATACTAGTTCACCATACATCAGTAGCTGAACTTCTTCACCTGTTTCAGGTCAGCTGTCTTAGCTGATACCACATAGACGCCCTTCGGCATGCGGAAACGGTGTTCACTAAAGTCTGGTTTTGCAGAATAAACCCGACGTCCGCCGACATCATAGACATCCACTTCTGTGATGGGTTGTCCTGTCGTTGAAGTCACAACAACAATACCATTCTCACCATAGATTTGCAGACTGCTCTCAGCGATTGCACGCTGGATGCTGGATGCCTGTACGATGAAGAAGCGGTTCTGCGTACGGCCAGGCATACGGGTAGACATTCCAGAGTAGATGGGCACTGCTTCATCTATCTTAGCATCATAGAGCATCAGGCTGTCGCCCAAGGACTCAACACCTTGGAAGGTAACTGTTGCAGGCTCGTCGCTATTACTCTCAATACCAATAGGCAGTACCAAGAAGTCGTGGAGGCGGTTGATGCTGGTTGCCAAACGACCTGTCAATGTGTAAACTACAGGTATGTTAGAGCTGATGTCGCTGACGGTGAACGTCGCAAGGTCTTCCTCTGGCAGGAACTTATTGCTGGCAGCATCACTCTTAATCACAGTGGCTTCACTCTGGTTGCCATCGCGCTCTGCTTGAATGGTGAACCGCCTATAATGCAATCCATCAGGACTTGAAGACACTTTTCTTGGCGTATGCACCATCATGTCGACAGTGTACTTCACTTTGATTGTGTCGACTTCATCGCCTATACTCTTTACGAAGAAGCCATAGCGCGGAGGAACAATCGTCTGACCCTGCAAGCCAGAACCGCCATCGTATGCTGCGAAGCTCACGTCTGTCCACCTCCATGAAGTTCCATTAGGATTCAAGTCGGGATTCTTTGGATCCAACTCGCTATCCTTCATCACAAGGAAGTAAGGCTGTATGACAGTGCTATTCTTCTCGAAGAACTTCTGCATGTCGAGACCGCAGATGAACGGGTTGCCAGCAAGGAAGTAGCCGATGCTGCCTTTTCCTTCGTTCGTTAACGTTACTTCGTATTCTTCGGGTGCAGTGCCGGTTTCTGGCGGTGTGAAGTAGTCAGAACGCAGACGACCACGATTGTTCAATGTTACAATGTTTAATCCATTTGCTTGGGGCATAAAGTCATTGGCATTTCCACCATGTTTGATAGCATCTGCTACTGACTGAGCTAGATCTTCTGGCCAAGCACGTCCATCGTTAATATAAACACGAACACGTCTTTCTATACCATAGCCCTTTGTCCAGTCCCAAATATCGTAGTACTGGTCATCCTTAGGCAGACGGAAGATAGTCCTGACGCTTTCGCTATTGTAGGGGCTCTTCAAGTTGTTGATGGGCATCACACTGAAACCACCATTGTCGTAAGGCACGGTATG
>JAFYYO010000087.1 GCA_017557475.1 Bacteroidaceae bacterium | reverse complement strand
AGGGACACCCGATGCGCACCACCATCTCGAACATGGGACCCGACCTGATGTCGCGACTTATGGAGCTGAACGAGGTGCAGGCCGGCGTGATGACCATTCTCTTCAAGGTGGCCGACGAGAGAGGCCTTCTCTTGCTCGACCTTAAGGACTTGCGCTCGATGCTCACCTACATTGCCGACCACGCTAACGAACTGACGAAGACCTACGGGAATGTCTCTACGGCCAGCGTCGGAGCCATCCAGCGTGCTCTTCTCGCCCTTGAGAATCAGGGCGCAGACAAGTTCTTCGGCGAGCCTGCTTTCGACATCATGGACCTCCTCGGGGTGAGTGCTGACGGGAAAGGCATGATGAATGTCCTGGCCGCTGACAAGCTCATGCACCAGCCCAAACTCTACTCCACCTTCCTGCTCTGGCTCCTCTCCGATCTCTACACGCGTTTGCCCGAGGTTGGCGACCAGGAGTTGCCCCGATTGGTGTTCTTCTTCGACGAGGCTCATACGCTCTTCACGGACACGCCAAAGAGCCTTGTGGATAAGATTGAGCAGGTGGTTCGACTCATCCGAAGCAAGGGTGTGGGCGTTTACTTCGTGACGCAGAACCCAACCGATATTCCTGATTCTGTCCTCGCTCAACTGGGAAACAGAGTTCAGCATGCGCTTCGTGCCTTCACACCAAAGGAGCAGAAGAATGTGAAAGCGGCAGCCGAGACCTTCCGAGCAAATTCCGATTTCAAGACGGAAGACGCCATAATGGAACTCGGAACAGGCGAAGCACTCGTCTCTTTCCTCGACGAAAAGGGAACCCCAGGCATCGTGGAACGCGCCAAAGTGCTCTTCCCGCTCAGCCAGATTGGTGCGATAACGGAAAGCCAGCGTGAGCAAATCATCAAGACTTCGCGCATCTTCGGTCGTTATGATACGATGGTGGACCGCGAGAGTGCTTTCGAAGTTCTCCTTGCAGAAAGCGAAAAGGAGGCTCAGGCAAGGGCTCAGAAGCGCGAACTTGCAGAGCAGGAAAAGCAAGCTCAGAAGGAAGAAAAGGAAGCTGGCAAGAAGTCGAAGAAGAAAGGTTTCTTCTCGAAGATTATCGGCGCAGTCATTACAAGTGTTACTGCAGCACTTGGCACCTATGTCGCTAATACTGTGACAGGTACAAAGAGCCGCTCAAAGGAAGGACTCGGCAAGAAGGTAACAAAGAGCGCAGTCGGAACTGCCACCAGAACTGCCAGTCGCGAAATCACCCGAAGCATCCTGGGAAACCTGATTAAGTAAGAAGGATGAAGGATGAAGGGCTGAAGGATGAGGGATGATGTTTCATACATCAAACATCAAACATCAGAACAAATGCAGGCCGCTGCTTTTCTTTGAGAAGTAGCGGTCCATTTGTTTGATAAGGCCGCTCTTACAGAAGACCACGACCCTATCGCCTGGCTGCAGTTGGGTATTACCATAAATCAGAGCACCTTGGTTTTCGCCACGAACATAACCGCCAAGCGTAACCCCAGCTGGCAAACGCAATTCATAGACGGGCTTTTGGCAAGCAAGGCTGCCCTCTTGAGCTACGACCTCGGCCACATCGGCGCTTGCGATGGTAAGGCACTTCACATTATGCGCGTCCGTATCGAGCATCATCTGATAGATACGACCAGCCGCAATCATCTTCTTATTAATGATGGTGCCGATATCGAGCTTCTCAGCCATCGAGATGTAGTCCATATTATCGACAAGAGCAACCGTCTTGCGAACTCCCATTCGCTTCGCAGCAAGGCAGGCCAGAATGTTCGTCTCGGTCTCAGGCGTCAGAGCGCAGAAAGCTTGCATGTCGGAAAGACCCTCGTCGAGAAGAAGGCTCGTATCTCGTCCGTCGCCCTGAATGATGCGAATATCACTATCCTCAAGAATTTCGTTGAGCTTGTGGCAACGTTCCTCATTCTGCTCGATAATCTTGATGTTATAGAAGTCGGGTTTCTCCTCGCAAACATGAACCGAGGTGCGTCCACCACCCATTATCATGACGTTTCGAACGTCGGCATAATCCTCCTTGCCCACAATCTCGCGGATGTACTGGATATGCCGTTTCGTGGTCATAAAGTAAGCGATATCGCCATTTCGCAGCTCATCGTTACCAGTCGGGATAATCGTGTCGTCGCCTCGTTTGATAGCCACGATACGATAAGGCGTCTGGGCATCGCAAAGGTCGCGAAGAGCAACACCCGTAATACGAGCTTTCTCGCGAAGCTTAATGCCCAGCATCACGAGAGCACCGCCTGCAACCTCCCAATACTGACGCACCCAAGAACGCTTGATGCCATCGAGAATCTCCCTCGCAGCAAGGCCCTCAGGATAGATAATGGAATCGACACCCATCTGCTGGAAGAGGTCGCGATACTGAGGCATAGTGTACTCAGCAGTATCTACTCGAGCGATAGTCTTGCGAGCACCAAGCGTATGGGCAAGCATGCAACAAGTAATGTTTCGCGTCTCTTCAGGCGTTACGGCAATAAAGAGGTCGCACTGATGCACACCACCTTCGCGAAGGCCGCTGATAGAGGTTGGAGAGACGTTGAGCGTCATGAGGTCGAGGTCGCCTGAACTAAGCAAGCGAGCCGTCTTCTCGGGACTCTCGTCGATAAGGATAATATCCTGGTCTTCTCTCGAAAGGAGTGCGGCAAGATGTGAACCGACGGCTCCTGCTCCAGCTATAACGATTTTCATACGATTGCTTTCTTTATGGCTTCCGCATCAAGCCCTACGAGATGATAGAGCTCATCGGGTGTGCCGTGTTCTACGAAATGGTCTGGAAGGCCGAGACGAACAACTTCGGGATGAAGGTTGTGGTCGGCCATATATTCGATGACTGCGGAACCTAATCCGCCTCGAATGACGCCATCTTCTACTGTTACGATGCGATGAAACTTTGTGCCAACTTCTTGCAAGATTCCCTCATCAATAGGCTTGAGGAATCGCATATCATAATGAGCAACGGACCTTCCTTCTTCTTGAAGTTCCTGCACTACCTTTTGAACCGTATTACCGATTGGGCCAAGACTCAGCACAGCAACGTCTTTCCCTTCGGAAAACTTGCGCCCCTTTCCTACAGGTACTTCCTCGAAAGAGTTTCGCCAATCCACAAGAACGCCTCGACCTCTTGGATAACGAATCACGAAAGGTCCCTTATCAGGCAACTGAGCCGTGTACATGAGATTGCGAAGTTCGTGCTCGTTCATCGGAGAACTTATCGTCAGATTGGGAACTGGACGAAGTGCTGCGAGGTCGAAGACACCATGATGCGTGGCTCCATCCTGCCCCACAAGTCCTGCCCTATCGAAGCAGAAGACAACATGAAGTTTGCATAAAGCCACATCGTGAATGATGTTGTCGAAAGCCCTTTGTGAGAAGGAAGAATAGATGTTGCAGAAAGGAATCAAGCCTTCCTTAGCAAGGCCTCCTGCAAAGGTAACCGCATGTCCTTCTGCAATACCGACGTCGAAGGTACGCTCTGGCATTTCCTTCATCATAATAGTAAGGCTGCAACCTGTTGCCATCGCTGGAGTAATGCCGACTATCTTGTCGTTTTGCTTTGCAAGTTCGAGCAAGGTCTCACCAAAGACATCCTGATATCTAGGCGGTTTGTTCTCGCAATTATCTTCGAGTCGTTCGCCCGTCTCAGGGTCGTACTTTCCTGGGGCATGATAGACAGTCGGATTCTTCTCCGCCACCTTAAATCCTTTTCCCTTAATCGTGTGCAAATGCAGTATCTTCGGGCCTTTCATGTCCTTTATGGAACGAAGCGTATTGACCAACTCGATGACATTATGCCCGTCGATTGGACCAAAGTAACGGATGTTGAAGCCCTCGAAAACATTTTGCTGATTGTTGAGAAGGGACTTCAAGGAATTGTTGAAGCGAATAATCTTCTGTCGTCTTCTGTCGCTCATGAGCCCCCAATGAACGAGTTGCTGCGAGAGGCGGAAACGCACATTATTATATAGACTTGAAGTGTGAAGATGATGCAGATACTGCTTCATGCCACCCACGCTTCTGTCGATACTCATATTATTGTCGTTCAGTATGATAAGAAGATTGTTCGGCGTACTGCTGACATTATTAATGCCTTCGAAAGCAAGTCCGCCACTCATACTTCCGTCGCCAATCACAGCCACCACTTTTCGCTCGTCTTCGCCGTTCTGATGTGCCGCAACTGCCATTCCCAAAGCTGCCGATACACTATTGGAAGCATGTCCGCATGCGAAAGTATCGTACTCACTCTCTTCTGGGGAAGGGAAAGGACGAAGTCCGCCAAGATGACGATAGGTATGGAAAGCTTCTCGGCGACCTGTCAGAATCTTATGCCCAGCAGCCTGATGCCCCACATCCCAAACAATTCGGTCATATGGCGTATTGAAGACATAATGCAGCGCAACAGTCAACTCGACAACACCCAATCCGCTAGCGAAATGACCTGGGTTGTTGGCCATCTCCTGAATGATTTCTTGCCGAAGCTCGTTGCAAACCTGAGGCAATGATTCGAGAGGCAAAGTGCGAAGATCGGCAGGGAAATGTATCTTTGATAATAGCTCTTGAGGCTCTTTTTTCACGCTTTACTATTATTTTTGTGCGCAAAGTTAAACATTTTTGCGGAGTTTTATGTAATTTTGTGCAACAAAATCAGCGAAAGAAGAAAATGAAGGCAGAAGAGACACCTTTCCGAACCCTTGTGGAAGTGCCGAAATGGGCAAATCCGATGCACAAAGACCAGCGATTTGTGTTGCTTGGTTCGTGCTTTGCTCAAAACATCGGAGAGAAGTTTCAAAGCTATGGTCTCAACGCCATTTGCAACCCTTTTGGCGTAACCTACAATCCCGAAAGTATCGCCATTCAAGTGAAGCAAGCATTAAGTGGCGGAAGCGAATTACCCATCTTCCAAGCCAACGATCAGGAGTGGCATTGCTGGCTGTCGAACATGTTTTTTGGCGATTCTGATGAGAACCGATTGCGAGAGACGCTTCGGAACAAATTTTACGAGTTTGGAGAGGCTTTACGAAAAGCTGATTTTATCTTCCTGACTTTCGGCACAAATGTCTGCTATCGCCTGAAAGAGAACGGCCTGACTGTAACGAACTGCCATAAGATGCCAAGCAAACTCTTCGAGGAAGTGACATTAGATGCAGAGTCGTGCTTCAACATTACACGTGATGTTTTGGAATTACTCACGTGTAATTGCCCAACAACACACGTGATATTTACGATAAGTCCATATCGTTATAAGAAGTACGGCTTTCACGGCAGTCAGTTGGCAAAGGCGAACTTACTTCTCGCTGTCGATAAGGTTTGTAAACTCTATCCAGAGAAAACGAGCTACTTCCCTGCCTACGAACTCCTGCTCGACGAGCTTCGTGACTATCGTTTCTATGCAGAAGACATGATTCACCCGAGTCCTGTCGCAGTAGACTATATCTGGCAGAAGATGGTAGAAAATTGCATGGATAAAGAAATGAAACAATACCTTGAAGACTACGAACCTATTCGGCGTGCCAAAATGCATAGACCTCTAAACCCTTGAACTTTTAAACTCTTAAACTATAAATGTATAGTACACTCGAAATAGCATCCTTTATAGGAGCATCAACGGAAGGCCTGAAAGGGCGTGAAATCGATTGGTTGCTGACAGACAGTCGCAGCCTCTGTTACCCGGAATCGACACTTTTCTTTGCCATCAAGACCGAAGTAGGAAACGGACATCTCTATGTTGCCGACCTCTACCAAAGAGGCGTTCGTGCTTTTGTGGTAAGCGAAAAGGTAGAAGGCGACTTTCCTGAAGCCGATTTCCTTAATGTTCAAAACACACTCTTCGCACTCCAATCCCTTGCAGCTCAGCATCGTTCACGCTTCGACATTCCCGTCATCGGAATTACAGGCAGTAATGGTAAGACTGTAGTCAAAGAATGGCTCTACCAACTCTTGGCACCCAATTTCACTATTACACGAAGTCCTCGCAGTTATAACTCGCAAACAGGTGTTCCCCTCTCTGTTTGGCAACTCTCGGAAAGCACCCAGATTGGTATCTTCGAAGCAGCCATCTCGCAACCAAACGAAATGCTGGCTTTGGAACGAATCATCAAGCCCACAATCGGCATATTCACTTGTCTTGGCGGCGCTCATCAAGAAAACTTCTCAACTTTCGAGCAGAAGTGCATGGAGAAACTCTTGCTCATGAAGAACGCGAAAGTCGTCATCTATCCTGCTGGCGATTCTGTGATAAAGGACTGCATTCGTCAGGCTCGCTTGAAAGGACGGCTCGTGGCTTGTCCAACCACAGGAAATGCCTACGAGGATAACGAGGCCTTGTGCCGAGCTGTCTGTCGCGAAATGGGTCTTGATGATGATACAATTGAAGAACGTCTTCGTGCTCTCGAACCCGTTGCTATGCGACTTGAGGTGAAGGAAGGGCAGAACGACTGCACGCTCATCAACGACTCCTATAACAGCGACATTAGCAGCCTGGACATCGCACTTGATTTCATGAATCGCAGACCTGAGAAAGAAGGACGGCAACGCACTCTTATTCTAAGCGACATTCTGCAAAGTGGTGTCGAGCCGCATGCTCTCTACACTCAACTTGCCGACCTGCTCGAGCAGCGAGGCATCAACAATCTGCTTGCCGTAGGTGGCGTCATTTCTGCTCATATGAATTGCTTCGCAGGCTTGCCCATCCGTTGCCGATTCTTCGCCAACACAGACGCACTTCTGCAGGACGAAGTAATCTCAAAACTCGAGCATCAGCTCATCCTTATTAAGGGTGCACGTAAGTTCCACTTTGAACGCATTACCGACAGACTTGAGAAGAAAGTACACGAAACCATCCTCGAAGTCAACCTCAGCGCACTCGTGCAGAACCTCAACTACTATCGCTCCTTCATGAAGCCAGAAACGAAGATGGTTTGCATGGTGAAAGCTGATGGCTACGGAGCAGGAGCAGTCGAGGTGGCAAAGACTCTGCAGGACCACAACGTGGATTACCTCGCAGTTGCAGTTGCCGATGAAGGCGTCACCCTTCGCGAGAAAGGCATCACGCAGGGAATCATAGTGATGAACCCCGAGATGAGCAGTTTCAGCAAGCTTTTCCAGTACCAACTGGAGCCAGAAATATACAGTTTCCGATTGCTCGACGCACTCATCTATGCTGCCGAGCATGAAGGCATTACGAACTTCCCTGTCCACATCAAGCTCGACACAGGAATGCATCGGCTTGGTTTCGACCCAGAAAAGGATATGCCGCAGCTCATCGAACGCCTGAAGAGGCAGACCGCCCTCATTCCTCGTTCAGTATTCTCGCACTTCGTGGGTAGCGATTCCGACGACTTCGACACCTTCTCCACTCAGCAATACGAACTCTTCCTGAAGGGCGCGAAGCAGCTTCAAGATGCCTTCCCACACCCCATTCTCAGACACATCTGCAATAGTGCAGGCATCGAACGCTTCCCCGAAAGGCAACTCGAAATGGTGCGACTCGGACTTGGCCTCTACGGCATCAACAGTTGCAATAACGAGACGATTAATAATGTCAGCACTCTTCGAACCACAATCCTGCAGATTCATGACGTAAAGGCAGGCGAGAGTGTGGGCTACAGTCGAAAGACAGTTTTGGTAAGAGACAGTCGGATTGCCAGCCTTCCCATCGGGTATGCAGATGGACTAAACAGACTGCTTGGCAACAGGAAAGGCTATTGCCTTGTTAATGGGCAAAGAGCCGACTACGTAGGCAATATCTGTATGGACGTCTGCATGATAGATGTTACTGACATTCCATGCGAAGAAGGTGACCTCGCCACCATTTTCGGCAACGAACTTCCACCTGCGAAGTTGGCGTCTCTCTGTGGCACGATACCCTACGAAATTATGACTGGCATAGCTCCGAGAGTGAAACGCATCTACTTCGAAGACAAATGAAGAAGCTCCTGCCGCTTTTCCTCTCTCTCATCGTTCTGGTGGCTTGCGTCGGAAACAAGACGAACAAGTCATCCGCAACTGGCGACACACTACAATTCCGTTATGCAAAGAACTTGACTGTTGTGACGTACGGAGACAGGATGGAGGCTACGATTCGCAATCCGTGGGACTCAACGTGCGTGCTAGGGATGTACGAACTAAAAGAACCTCTTAAGAATATCGCAGTCTTCGGAAGCGTACATGTTGCCTTGTTCCACGAGCTTGGGGCAGACGATGTGGTTGGAGGCGTTTGTGACTTAGAGTACATCAATCAGCCTGAAATCAAACAAGGAGTGGCAGAGGGACGCATAGCCAATCTTGGCAATAGTATGCAACCTAACTTAGAGAAGATAGTCAACCTCAATCCCGATGCCTTGATGCCCAGTCCTTTCGAGAATAGCGGAGGTCTTGGACGTGTGGAAAGGCTGGGAATTCCCATCATTTGGTGTGCCGATTATATGGAGAACACGCCCTTGGGAAGAGCCGAATGGATACGTTTCTACGGACGTCTCGTGGGCAAAGCAAAGGAGGCAGACAGCATCTTCTCCGAGGTGGAAAAGCATTACCAAGAACTCTGCGCTAAGGCTCAGAATGCGAAGAACAAGCCCAAACTTCTTCCTGAGATGCCTTGGAGCGGACAATGGACGCTTCCCGGCTCTGGAAGTTCCTCGACGAAGCTCTATCAGGATGCTGGAGCAGAGTATCTCTTTGCCAACCTCAAAGGCAACGGAGGCGTTCCCCTCAGCACGGAGAAGGTGGTGGATAAAGGTGTCGAAGCAGACATCTGGATTATCAAGCATCATGGCAATCTCGATCGCAAGCAGATGGTTTCCGACACTCCCCTGTTGGCAAGCATCAAGGCACCCATTTGGTGGTGCGACACTTCCACTACCCTACTCTACGAGGAAACGCCTTT
>JAFYYO010000086.1 GCA_017557475.1 Bacteroidaceae bacterium | reverse complement strand
CCCGTTCTTGGGTCCATCAAGATGCGTATCTGAGCATTCGGATTGGCATTGATATCGAAGTTGATACGCATGTCAGCCTCCCCTGTCCCCTCCAAAGGAGGGGTAAACTTCTCTGAAGCTCCCGTCTGTTCTCCCTCTCCTGGGGAGAGGGATGGGGAGAGGCTTGTGTACGTTACAAACTCAGCTTCTCCCACTGCTCCCATTGTTGCGGTATTATAATTGATAGTCGTTCCTGGCATCGGAGTCGCTGCAACATCGATGTTCACACTGCCAGGAATGCCACTCAAATGCACCTGAGCATCAGTATAAACTGTGCCGAAGAAACTCATGCTGCCTTGATTCGGGAAATTGTAGCCAAGCATGTTGTGGGCATCAATATTGACATCGAAACGCAGATTCTTGAGCGAGTTGTGCATCAAATGCGCGTCGACAATAGCAGTATGCTCCGTCATTCCAGGCATTCCCAAGTAGTCGTAGACATGTGCTCTACGAACCCAAATGTTGTCAGCCCGCAAGATAACGCTATCGCCAGCAAGATGGTAGTCCGTTCCGAGAGCGAGAACGTGCATCTTCATCTCATCGACAAGCATGTCTCCCTCAAGGTTGACGAACTTGAAGGGACCGTAAACTCGCGTCCATCCTGATGCTCGTCCCTGCAAATCACGGAAGATGCCGCTCGTGTATTTATTTAGGAATGAGAGGTCTATGTGGCTCGTATGGATGTTTAGGTTTAGTCCGTCGTCCATTCCTTTACCTGGAATGATGGTGCCTTGCACTTGTGTTCGATGCTCAGTCACAGGTCCTCTCATGTCGGCTTCGAGAATGATGGCGCGTTCCTGCTTGCCCCAATTGGCGTAGAGGTCCATATTTCCGAGGTTGGCAGCATTGAAAGTGAAGTCTTTAACCTGCAGAAAAGCGTCGGCAAAGGGTTGCTTCATGAGCGAAGTGGCATAGATGCTGCCCGTTGCTTGACCGTCGAAATCGACTTTATGGAAGTTCACGAGGTCCAGGATATAAGAGATGTCTATGTCCTGCAACTCGGCTTTCAAAGTGTCGGAAGCAAGGTCGGAGACTCTTCCGCCCAGATTGATGTGCTTTTCGGCTTGGCTGATGGACAGATTCTCCACGTCAACGATTTTGTCGTGATATTTTATCGTCGCAGGCTTGACGATCCAAAGCGAGTCGCCAATGATGATGCTCGACTTGTTTATCTTGGCATCGATGGCAGGATTGTCTGCAAGGTCGCGACGAATTGTGCCGGTCATGCTGATGTCGCCGGTGTTCGAGATGAGACCTTTGTTGTCCCAGCGAAGCCGAGACGTCACTTTGTCATTGGTCGCATAGGCATCGAGGTTGATTTCCACAGGCTTTCCCTTGATGACACGTTCGCCTTGAAGGCTGGTTTGAATGGACGAATTCCCGGCTTCTGCGCGACAACTGATGTTCTGTAACTCCTGCCCAGCTATCTCGAGTTGAGGTATGTGCATCTGCATGGAAATCTGTCCGATAGCATCGCTTATCGTGCCTTCGAAAGTGCTTCTTGCAGGCAGACGAAGATTGGTGCCGAGAAGTCTTTTCGCCACAGCCGTATCTTGCACTTGAACGTGGAAACGGAAGTCGTTGCCCGAAGGTTTTTGATGGCTTGCGTTCGAAGTGAAGAGGCTGGGCAGATTCTGTCGAAGAGAATGCGTGAAGGAAGCTGGAATCGTCTTCCAATTCATGTTACCATCGGCCTTTACATTAAGGAAATCGCTTTGGATATCAAGGTGTTGGATGCCTTCTGAAATGTTGCTACCCAGCACGACATCGCCCAAATGAAGCGTACCCTTGTCCTCCGAAGCCACTTCAAAGTCGCTGAGTCGGAGGTCGCCTTGCAGGTTGTCGAAATCTAAATCGTTGAAATTCGCATCGATAAAGCCACTAAAACGCTCGCCTTCATAGCCTTTGGTCAACCTCATATTGTGTGGCGCGAAGTCCTTTAGCTGGGCTTTCGCAACAAGCGAGCGTTTTCCTTGTTGCTTTGCGGTTTGCAGATGAACCAGAGCTTGCCCGTTTGGTTCGTCAATCTTAAGTTCT
>JAFYYO010000085.1 GCA_017557475.1 Bacteroidaceae bacterium | reverse complement strand
TCCTACAAAGCCGGCATCATCTTGGGACTTTTGCTCTATGCTGGAGGTGCGATGCTCTTCTATCCCGCAGCTCTGACCGAGAGTTATCCGTTCTATCTGGTCGCTATCTACATCCTTGCTGGTGGTTGCTCTGTGCTCGAAACGACGGCTAATCCCTACATTCTTTCAATGGGTGCGCCTGAAACTGCGACTCGAAGGCTCAACATAGCCCAGTCGTTCAACCCAATTGGAAGCATTACAGGCATCCTCCTCAGCAAGCAATTCATCCTGAAAGACATCTCACTCAACAGTATTTCAGAGACTTACATGGGTCTCGGCTTTGTGCTCATCGCCATTATGATTGTGATGGCTTTCTCGAAGATGCCTGGAGGAAAGGACGCTGCTCAAGGTAGTGTGGGAGCCTCTTTTGCCCGACTGCTGAAGAACAAACGATATGTTTGGGGAGTTGTGGCGCAGTTCTTCTATGTGGGAGCGCAGATTTGTGTCTGGTCGTTCACTATCAGGCTGGTAATGCAGGAGTTAGGCATCGAGGAGGCAAGCGCGGCAACCTACTATTTGGCAAGTATCATTTGCTTCTGTTTGGCTCGATTCTTCTTCACTTGGCTGATGAAGTTCTTCCAACCAGCAAAGCTGATGGCTTGGGCTGCAGCCCTTGATATCGTGCTCTGTCTCATTGTGATACTGATGAGCGGAAGTGGCATGATTGCCGTCATCGCACTCGTTTTGATTAGCTTCTTCATGTCGCTTCAGTTCCCAACCATCTATGGAATTGCCCTCGAAGGCGTGGGAGAAGATGCCAAGATTGGTGCTTCTGGACTCATCATGGCGATTCTGGGAGGAGCAATTCTAACGCCGCTTCAAGGAATGATGAGCGATAAGTTCGGAATCTCGAACTCCTATGTCGTGCCACTTATCTGCTTCGTAGTGGTGCTGGGATATAGTGTTTATAGCCTAAAAAAGTGCAATGAATAAGAAGGTCTTTGTGAGCGGTTGCTATGATCTGCTGCATAGCGGACACATAGAGTTCTTCAGGCAGGCTGCTCAATATGGCGACCTCTATGTCGGCATCGGGTCGGATGCCACGATATTGAAGTACAAGAACCACAAAACGCTCTATCCTGAACAGGAACGCCTCTTCATGGTGCAGAGCATTCGATATGTGAAAGAGGCCTACATCAACAAGGGCAGCGGAGTGATGGACTTTGTGCCGACGGTGGAAGAGCTGAAGCCTGACAGATTTGTGGTAAATGCCGATGGCTCAAGCGAAGAGAAGCGCCGCTTCTGTGAGGAGCGAGGCATAGAATACATCGTGCTCGAAAGGACGCCTGCAGAAGGCCTTGATGCTCGCTCAAGTACAGGTCTGAAGACTCAGATTTGCGAGATTCCGACCCGACTCGACCTTGCAGGCACTTGGATTGACCAGCCCTATGTAAGCTGCTTCGCTCCTGGCTGGGCACTCACCATCTCGCTTGTTCCCGACTTCGAAGTAAGGGAAAGGTGCGGTCTCTCAACCTCCACCAGAAAGCAGATTCAGCGGATTTGGCCTGTGAAGTTGCCCGATATGGACCCTGAAATGTTGGCAAAGCTCGTCTTCTGCTTCGAGAACGATCCAGAGAGAAGCGACGGCATCGTTTCAGGAGCACAAGACTCCATCGGAATCTGCGTGCCTGGACTTTGCCGACACCATTATGATGCCCGCTATTGGCCTGATAAGATTGAGCAATGTGGGGATGAGAAAGTGCTCAGCTGGCTGGAAAGTCATCTGTGTTTGGTGCCGATGTTCCCCAGAAGACCAGGTTGTTCGGTGGTCGAAGGCAAGGACATAACAGAGCCGAAAGTAAAGGCGCTTGCAAAGGCTGCCGACGATTGTTGGGAAGCCATCATGAAGCTCGACCTCAAAGCCTTTGCCGAAGCCTACAAAGCATCCTTCGAAGCTCAGATCAGCATGTTCCCAGCCATGATTCAGCCAGGAGTTCAGGACTACATCGACCGCTATTCTGCGATGGATGATGTCTTGGCTTGGAAGATGCCTGGAGCAGGCGGCGGAGGCTATCTTGCCCTCGTCATCGACAATGCCGAAACCTTCTGCAAAGCCTACCAAGAAGCCATTCCACTGACGATTCGTAGAACTTAAATAAACACTCTTATGCTTCACATTCAAGAAGAGGCTGCTCGCTGCCTAATGTGCGAAGATGCTCCTTGCACGAAAGCTTGCATCAATGGAGACCCTGCTCGAGCCATTCGAGCCATTCGTTTTGACAATATTAAGAATGCAGGCAGATGGATTGCCAACTGCAAGGAAGCCGACCTGGAACGCGCAGAACAGGCTTGCATCCACTATGACCAGCCTATCCGAATCAGGGAGCTACTGAAATCTGTTTGCCAAGATGGCATCGTGACAGACCAAACGCCTTCACTTGCCATCACTTTCTGTGGGATTCGTTGCGAGAATCCGTTCTTCCTCGCCTCTTCTGCCGTCTGCACCAACTATGAGATGGTGGCTCGAGCCTTTGATATGGGATGGGCTGGCGTCTTCTACAAGACCATCTGCAAGCAGGAAATCCGCGAGGTCTCTCCCCGATTCGACGCAATCAAGGAGGGCACATCATTCGCAGGTTTCCGCAATATGGAACAGCTGAGCGAGAATCCATACGAGGAAGATTTCGAGATACTAAAGCGTTTGAAGCAGAACTATCCATCGAAAGTGGTCGTTGCAAGCATTATGGGGCAGTTCGAAGAGGAGTGGATAGAGCTGGCAAAGATGGCTGAGTTTGCTGGTTGCGACGCTGTAGAACTGAACTTCTCATGCCCACAGATGCGACTTGCAGGCATGGGTAGCGACGTAGGACAAGACCATGAACTTGTCACCGCCTACACCGCCTATGTCAAACAAAATGTGAAGATTCCCGTCATTCCCAAGATGACGCCTAACATCACACACATCAAAGAGCCTGCCATGGGCGCATACTTTGCTGGAGCAGACGCCATTTCTGCCATCAACACCATCAAGAGCGTCACCTTCTCCCCCGAGGCTGAAGTCTGCGAGAAGAAGACCGTATCTGGCTACTCAGGTCGCTCTGTGAAGCCAATTGCACAGCGCTTCATCCTCGAGTTGGCACAGAACAACATCATGAAAGGCTTAGAACTGAGCGGCATCGGTGGCATCGAAACATGGAGAGATGCTTTGGAGTACATCCAGATAGGTTGCCGCAATGTTCAGGTTTGCACGGCTGTCATGCAATATGGCTACCGCATCATCGACGACCTCATATTGGGTATGCAGACATATCTCACAGAGCGCTCGCTCGCAGCAGGCAAGACGATTACCCTCGAGGACATTGTGGGCGAGCAACTGCCTTCGTTCGTCCTGCCTTCGGAACTTGACAGAGAGACGATGGTACTGCCGAAGATTGACCGAGAGAAATGCATCGGTTGTGGTCGTTGCCATATTTCCTGTACCGATGGCGGACACCAAGCCATCGAGTTCGACCTTGAGACGCGTCAACCTCGCATCATTGGTACAAAATGCGTTGGCTGCCATCTTTGCCGACTCGTCTGCCCAACTGGTGCAATCGGACTTTCCAAGCGATTCAACAAGATACAGAAGTAAGCCGAAATGAAAATAGTCATTCTTGACGGATATACTGCTAATCCGGGTGATCTGTCGTGGGATGGGCTCAAGGGACTTGGGGAACTCGAGGTTTATGACCGAACAACTCCTGAGCAATTGCTTGAGCGAGCCAAAGATGCTGAGATATTGCTAACGAACAAGGTCATCATCGATGCAAAAGCGATGGCTGCCCTGCCCCAACTTCGCTATATTGGAGTGCTGGCGACGGGCTATAATGTGGTCGATATCGAAGAGGCCCATAAAAGAGGCATTGCCGTGACAAATATCCCAGCTTATAGCACGATGTCGGTTGCTCAAATGGTGATGGCGCACCTCCTGAACATCACAAATCAGGTGGCTCTTCATGCCGATGCAGTCAGGAAAGGCGAATGGCAGCAGAGTCCCGACTTTTCTTTCACAAAATCGCCACTCATCGAACTCGACGGCCTCACTTTTGGCATCGTCGGTCTCGGCAATATCGGCAAACAAGTGGCGCAAATGGCACAATCCATGGGAATGAAGGTGATAGCAGTCAGCAGCAAGTCGGAGGAGGTGCTTCGAGAGATGGGCATCCGCAAAGCAAGCGACTATGAACAACTTTTCAGCGAGGCAGACATCGTGAGTCTGCATTGTCCGCTGACCGACAAAACACGCCATCTTGTTAATAGTGAGCGGCTTGCATTGATGAAACCCACGGCCATCCTCATCAATACAGGTCGCGGTCCTTTGTTCGATGAACAGGCTGTTGCCGATGCCCTTGCAGCAGGAAAACTCTATGCCGTTGGCGTTGATGTGCTGACGGAAGAGCCACCCAGACAGGTCAGTCCGCTCATTTCAGCACCCAGATGCTATATTACGCCCCATATTGCATGGGCTTCTGCCGCAGCTCGCCGTCGTCTCATCGACATTGCAACCCAAAATGTGGCTGCTTTCATGCAAGGAAAGTCACTAAATCGCATCTGAAAGGCTGACTTTTCCCTTCATCTTACGACTGATTTCAGGGAGCGAAAAGTGCAAAAATTGCCCATTTCATCGAGAAATTTGGCATTTTAGGGTCATGCATTGAGGATAACAAAATAACAAAATAACAAAGTAACAAGCGAAAAAAGAGAGACAAGGATGGGGCGCTATATAATTTATGTAAATATAGTTTAATTAATAAGTATATTATTTGCCTGCTCTTCTCTCGGAATAACAATGTTACTTTTGTTACTTTGTTACTCCCTGTTCAAAAACGCAGGCAGCGAGAATGCCAAACATAGCCAGCGTCGCCTGCAAAGATTACGTGTGTCGTTGCCAAAGATAACACGTTAATTTTTCAATTAACCCACGCATACTTTTCATTCTAAAAATAGGTAAAAATATCCTTTTTTACATTATAAGTGAATTTTTCTAAAGAAAAATTTGGAAACGCGCGAAAAATGTTGTATCTTTGCAGTAGAATTAAAAGCAATGGACAATACAAATGAGTACACTACACACAATAACCCGCTACCTGATGGCGACAGTTGCCATGCTGATGATGAGCCTCTGCGCGATGGCACAAAATGTAGAGTCGGCACTGGAGAAGTTCGACAAGCAGACAAGTGTCGCTGCCGCCAATCTGTTCTTCGATGAGCTGCTGAAGGCTGATTTCATCGACGAGGAGACGGTGTTCCCAGCTGGAACGCCGTCCGACTCCCTGCAGCAACAGGTTTGGTTCTGGGCTGCGGAGTGGATGTACGACCAGCAGCAGTTTGAGAAGGCAGAGTCGTATGCCTTGAAAGCCCTGCAGAAGTATAGTCCGTCGAACCCCGAAAAGGCTGATTGCCTGAACACTTTGGGCTGCATCTACGTCCGTCTCAGCGACTTCAAGCAGGCTGCGAACTATGCCAAGCAAAGTGTGGAAATCGAGATGAAAGGCGGCGATCACGACCGCATCTCCTCGAGCCTGAACACCTTGGCAGGCATCTATATGGCTGGTTATCAGGCAAAAGAGGCAGAAGGCATCATCCTGCAGGCGCTGGAACATGCCAATCAAGTGGACAATCCTGGCAGAAAGGCCATCATTCTCGGCATGGCTTCGGAGGTTTACCATACGCTTGGACAAGACAAGAAAGCCCTCCCCTATGCGGAACAAGCCATTGAGATAGAGAAAGAGCTGGGCAGGACGCCTAAGCTTCTGATTCGTCTTTCGCAAAAAGGAACGGCGCTGCTTGGCCTGCACAGATACGAGGAAGCAGAGGGCATCTATCGTCAGATTGCTCCTGAGCTGAAGACCATTGGCGACTATCATTCCTATGCCATTGCCCTGAACCGACTGGGCATGTCGCTGCTTTGTCAGGAACGGCAGCAGGAAGCCATTCCCTATTATCGTGAGGCCGCAGATTTGTTCTCAAAAATGGGCGACCTGTATAATGAAATCCATTCACACAGAGGACTTTATGAGAGCTATTGGACGCTCAATCCCGACTCGGCAAAGATAGAACTCGACTACTTCGACCTGCTGAAAGACTCACTATATACGCACGCCACAGCCGATGCCCTGTCGCGCTACAATGCAGAGTTTGGCAACGACCAGCTGCTGCAGGAAAACGCCCAAGTGCGGCAGGCTCACCGACGGACCATCGTCATCGGCATCGTGCTCATCTTGCTGATAGCCCTTGCAGCCTGGCTCATTGTGATTCGCAACCGCCGTCGCTGGCAGAAACAGATGCAAGAATTGGTGAAGGAGATTGAGAGGCTGAAAGCGAAAAGCGAAACAGCAGAACAACCAGAGACAACCGAGGAGGTACAGAGCAACGAGGAACGCCACTTCCTTATGCGTGTCATTGAGGCTGTCAATGCGGCAATGCCTACTGGCAACTTTGGCGTGGAGCAGATTGCATCGGAGCTGAATATGAGTGTGCAGACCTTCCGTCGTCGCTTACAGGATGCAGCAGGCGAAAGTCCGAAAGCCTTCATCCAAGCCATCCAGATGGAGAAGGCAGCCCGACTGCTCTCCGACAGGCTCGACATGCCTGTCTCAAAGGTGGCCAACCTCTGCGGCTTCGACGAGACAAGTTCCTTCGGCCACACCTTCAAACGCATATATGGATGTTCACCGTCGGAATACCGAGATAAGCGATGAAATGGGGAAAAAGCGAGTCAAATGGCTCGCTTTTTTCGTTTTTGGAAGAAAATAACAACTATTTTGGAAGATTTTATCAACCGACCTTCCACAAAACCTCCGTACCTTTGCAGCAGAAAAAAAGAATAAATGGGAGTAAAAGGAGTAAAAGGAGATAAAGGAGTTAAAGACGATAGTCTTGCTCGCTCAAATTGGCAGTTCTCAACGAAGAATTGTAATGTCCTTAACTCCCTTAACTACT
>JAFYYO010000084.1 GCA_017557475.1 Bacteroidaceae bacterium | reverse complement strand
CTTTAGAAAGGGGTTAAGGTACTTATTTTTCTAACTGAAACTGAAACAACTGAAACGCCCAGTCTTTATTCCTTACTCATTCTCTTCTACAAGGCCTACTACCATGAGGAGTTCCTCGGCAGCCTCGCGGCAGAAGTCGCGGAAGGTGTAGAACCTCGTGTACTGAGGCTGGCGGAAATTCAGGTAGAGCAGCCCGCCCCCCCCTGCGGTGCACCAAGCCGTTTTAAGAGACACGAAAGGGGAACAGACTACAATCTGTCGCCCCTTTATGCAGGAAACCTGAATAAACCTCCCTAATTATCCTTAAATCCCGATGAAAGGTAGTTAATAGATGTCTTCGAGCCTTTGCCAATCGCCCTTTTATAGGTAAATTTGTAGTCAGAAACCGAAACCCTTAAAGCTATTTAATATGAAAAGGATTATTCTGAAACCCCTGACAGCAGCCTTGCTTGCTCTTGTCTCTGTGGCAGGCTGGGCAAAAGATGTAGTGTGGAACCAACCCTCTACGGAAGTGAACAGAGAGATTGAAGGCTTTTTCAGTCCGCTACTTGAGATTAGGCGTGTCGAGTTTGCAAAGGACGAGACACGCGTCTTCATGCACATTGCCGACCGACCTTCGAACTGGGTAAAAATCAGCTCCGGTTCCTATCTTCGTGCCGATGGCAAGCGCTATGCCCTGAAGAGCCTGGACGGTATGCAGCTCGACACGGAAACCTATCTGACTGACAGCGGACGTGTGGATGTGGTGCTCCACTTCGAGCCTCTGCCACAGAAGACTCAGCGCTTCGACTTTACCGAGGGCGATTTCCAAGGTGCTTGGGAACTGCTGGGCGTTGAGCAGCCCTCGACGAGAGCGAGCCAACTCTTTCCCTCGAACTGGCGCAACACGCAGACAGGCGACTGGGACATCAGTTTCTACGACGATTGCGCCATCTACGACTGCAAGTTCTGGAACTACAAGCAGAAGGAGCAGAAGGGCGACAAATACTCTTTCGTGCTCGAAAACGGCGGCAAGGAAGTGGTGGTGAACGTGGATAAGAACAAGGCTGGCAAGCGCTTCATGACCATCGACGGCAAGAAGGGCGAGTACGGCTTCATCGGCTCCATCACCCTACCCGACTATCCGCAGAAGGACACGCGCAAGGACTTCAAGGACTCGGGCTACAAGACCGACACCGTGACCTTCGTGGGCTGGCTGAAAGATATGCCAGCGAATATGCTGCTGAGAGGCAACGAGTTCGACGCTTCGCTCTACGACGACATCTTCTCGGGAGAAGGGAACGAATCGTACTCCAAGATGGACGAGCAAGGTCGATTCGAGATGAAAATCCCCGTCCGGAACTCCGCCGAGGTGTTTACCGACTGGAACCACACCTACATCCGCACCATGTTCGAGCCGGGCGAGACGTACTTCCTGCTCTACGACTTCAAGGGCGGACACAAGATGTTCATGGGCAAGAACTGCCGCTTGCAGAACGAAATTCTGGCGCATCCCATCGATTGGGTGGGCACACATCCCGAAGAAAGAGGTCTTGACAGAGAGGCTGCCCTGAAGTTCTTCGAGGAAGTGAAGGCCGACAAGGCTAAGGCAATGAACGACTTGCAGAATGTCATCAAGGAGAATCCCAACATCTCCGACCGTTACATCAACTACTTGACGGGCTGCTATAATGCTCAGGAATGTGCAGCTCTGATGCAAGGCCGTTTCAGCATGAAGAACTGGCAAGTGCCCAGCGAAATCATGGACTATGTGAAAGAGTTTG
>JAFYYO010000083.1 GCA_017557475.1 Bacteroidaceae bacterium | reverse complement strand
CTGAGACTCCAGCACCCCAATCCACACAAGCGACGGAACAGGAACTGCCACAACAGACTAACCAAAGCGGATGGACTGGCTTGCTCAGCTCCTTCGGCTTGAACGGAATGTCTGATATAGGCCACAACCTCGGTTATGTCCTTGCTATGCTTCCAGACATGATCTTGGGAGCATTCACAGGAAAGACAAAGTCCCTGGGACTGAAAGACAATCTGATGCCTCTTGCCAGTATTGTGGCTGGAATGTTTGTCAGGAATCCCATCCTGAAGATGGTGCTTGTAGGCATGGGAGGTCTCAATCTCCTGAATAAGGCTGGTCACGAAGCCATCGATAATCACAAAGGTATTGGCCAGGCACAGGATGCTTCAGCGGGTCGTGTCAACTACAAGGTCTATCCTGATGAACCGCTCAATCCACGTATCTCACAGCCCCAGATTAAGGGCAACTGTCTGATAGCTGCCATCGATAAAGTGCCTTGCACCATAGCCCTCACGGATAATGTCGTAGATGCCTTTAATCAGGGCGCATTGCCATTGAATACCCTTGCCAATGCCGTTCTTGCCAAGCATGACCAGATGCGTCAGTTGGCTTCAGAGAACTATGAGGCACAGCAGAGAACCGAAACGCGCACACTTGCTCAGAGATAATAGTGTAACGATTAAAAACAGTGTGAAATATGAAAAGAAACTGGTATAAGTTCCGCGTCAAGTACTCCAAGGTGATGGATGACGGAAAGAAGAAAAAGGTCAGTGAAGAGTATCTGGTAGATGCCGAGAGCTTCACCGAGACCGAGAAACGTGCCAACAAGGCAGCAACAGACCTTATCGGCACACGAAACTTTGACATCACGGCCATCTCTCGTGAGGCAGTGTCCTACATCATCAAGGGTACGGAAGCCGAGGATAACCACTGGTACAAAGCCGTCGTAGCTCTTGTGACGGAAGATGATGAGACAGGACAGAAGAAGTTCTCTCCTCAAATCATGTACGTCAATGCCGAAGATACCAAGGAGGCCGATAAGCTGCTCCGTGAACACATGGATGACAGTCAGGTTGATTGGGAAATCAAGTCAATCGCAGAGACGAAAGTGCTTGGTGTTCTGGAGTATAAGTAATTCTATTAAAGGAATAAATCAAAAGTATATTCAATATGACAGAAAAGAATCAGCAGGAGAAGAATGCCGCCGAAAGACAGGTGGAACTTCTCGTAAATGCCTTCGACAAAGCACAGGAGAATGGTGGCGTATGGCTGAACAAGGATGGCAAGAAAGCCCCTCAGTTTTACCATAAAGGTGTGACCGTATCACCATTCAATGCCATTATTCTTGGGTTGCATAGTGACCAAAGTAATTACAAGACCAACGAGTACACGCTGTTCACCGAAGCCAAGAAACGTGGTGAGAGTGTGCAGTCAGGTCAGAAAGGTGTGCCATTCTACTGGTACAACTGGAATGAATACCAGAGCAAGGCCGATCCTGAAGTGAAGATTAGCCGTGACGAGTACAAGGCTCTGACTCCAGAGCAGCAGTCCGACTACAAGGGAATCCGCAACAGAGAGGTGCGTATGCTGTTCAACATCGAGCAGACGACTCTTCCGATGGTTGATAAGGATGCCTTTGACAAGGAGGTCAAGGAGCGTGGCCGTCTATCCGACCGTGGAGAAATCAAGGCAACGTCATCCGAGATACCTATCAATGACTTCATCCTGAAGACCCGTGATAACCTCGTGGCCATCCGTCTCGATACGACAGGCGTTGCTCATTATGATGCACAGAAGGACACCGCCTATGTACCCAAGCGAGAAAACTATGAGCATTACAACGATTATGTAAATGCTTTGGTGGAACAGGTTGTAGCCGCTACAGGACACGCTCAGCGTCTGAACCGTGAGGGCATGAACAACCGTGGTGGCAAGGCACCCAGTGAGGATGCCCAGAAGAGAGAGCTTCTTGTCCGTGAGATAGCCACCGCTGCCAAGATGCAGGAGTTCGGACTTCCTGCCAAGCTCTCAGAGGAAGGCATGAAGAATATCGAGTACTGGAAACGTGAGTTCAAGGAAGACCCTTGTCTCATCGATGCCATCGAGAAGGATGTGAACAACACCCTCGACATGATTCACAAGGCAGAGCGTGGCGAGAAGGTAGAGAAACGTCAGCTCAATGCTCAGGATGTAGTAGCACCCAAGACCATCATTCCCAAGCATTACTATGTTGCCGACGAAATCAAGACCTTACCCAATAAGGACAGCAAGGAGATGGTCATTGTCCGCGATGCTGGCTCCAAGACAGCTGATGTCGTACTTCCTGCCGGTGCATCGTTGGCTGTGGATAATGAAATCCCCGGTATGAACAAGAAACGTATCGAACATGCCCTTCAGAAAGAGGGTTTTGATACCGTCAAGTTCTACAATACTGATGGCTCGTTGGGCTTCCATCCTGATGACAGTTACTTCGATGGTAAGGAAATAAGTGTTTCCAAGCTCAACAAATGGGAGCTGGAAGACATCACCAAACTGGATGTCACCGATGCCGTGAAGCGTTCAGGAGCTATTGACTTTGACAAAGTCCTTATGCTGAAGGATGACGAAGGCAAGTGGGCTATGTATCTCAAACCAGAGAACGAAAAGGCTTTCTCCGTCTATCCCGACAAGGCAGACGTGAACAAGTTCTTTACGACCATTCAGCAAGGCAATGACGAAGCCAATGAGCGTCTGCGTCAGGATATGGCCACCAAATACTATGTCATGGCCAGTGAAAAGCCAGAGTTGAAGGTTGATCTCTTCAAGAGTCAGGCTTCTGCTGAAGAGCTGGCTCGTATTGAGCGTGTGAACATCTTCAAGACCAAAGCCACTGAGAACAAACCCAGTGTCATCCTGTGTGTCCCAACTATTGACGGAAAGAGAGTTCAGGCTCGTGAGGTCAGCGGTCAGCAATGGCAACGTATGTGGCTTGCTGATGACAAGCAGGACTACAAGACCCACCTTGCCGCTTCGCTCTTCGCTGATGTGCTGCGTAAGGAACGTACCGAGGCTGTAGCCGTTGGTACAGACAAGACTGAGCAGGAAGCACAGTCTGATACTCAGGAGCAGACACGGAATGTCGAAACCCATGAGGAAGAGACCAAACATGAGCAGAAAGAAGAACAGGCTGCCAACGACAAGAAACAGGAAGAGGAGAAACGTCGAAACTCTCCAGAGCAGAAGGAAAAGGAGAAACAGGAAGAGAAAGCCAAGGAGGAAGCCACCAAAGCAGAGACCAAGGCTGTTGCTGCCGTTGCTCTCAGTCCGATGCTCAAACAGTTCCTGGACTTGAAGAGCAAGCATCCCGATGCACTTTTGCTGTTCCGTACAGGTGACTTCTACGAGACTTACAAGGAAGATGCAGAAAAAGCATCCAAGATACTTGGCATCACGCTCACCAAAAGTACAAAGACAAAGGATGAACAGGGTAAGCCTCTTGCTATGGCTGGTTTCCCGTACCATGCTCTCGACAGCTATTTGCCCAAGCTCATCCGTGCAGGTGAGCGCGTTGCCATCTGTGACCAGCTTGAAGCACCCAAGCAGACAGCAAAGCGTGGCATTACGGAAATGCTCACGCCGAATGCTGCCGTGGAAAAGGAGCAGAAAGCGGAACCAGAGAAACAGCAATCCTTTCATCGATAATCCTAAAAACGTGTAGAAAGTGACAGCATCCAGACAAGCTTATATAGACAAGTATGCAGAGTATGCCATGGAGCAGATGCGCAGATATGGCATACCTGCTTCTGTCACTCTTGCCCAAGGAATCATAGAGTCTGCCGAGGGAAAGAGTATGCTCTCCCGTACTGCCAATAACCATTTTGGTGTGAAGGGTGAGTTCAATGGTCAGTATGTCCGTGCGGACGATGACAAGCCGAATGAGAAGTTCAAGAAGTATGATAATGTCGGCCAAAGCTATGAGGACCATAGCAAAGTCCTCATGGGCGACCGCTATCAGAAATATACCAGGAATCTCTCGCCTGATGATTACAAAGGATGGGCTGCTGGCATCAAGGCTGGCGGCTATGCCACAGCCAAGAACTATGTCGGCACCATCGTTGGAGTCATTGAAGGTGCAAACCTGCAGAAGTACGACCAGATGGTGATAGAGCAAGCCAAGCGAGAGGGAAAGAAGATTGGCACTACAGACTACCGAAACGGAGCCGTGTCTGCCACTCCAGCACCTGCCGTTACGGAAAAGCCAACTCCCAATGGTCTTTATTCCCTGCCGCTGAAACGAGAAGAGTTCATGCTTGTGACTTCGCCTTTCGGCAACCGTCGTGACCCAATGAACCACAGCAAGACTCAGTTCCATAAAGGGATCGACATCAGCTGCAAGAACGAGACACTTCTTGCTACAGAGAACAACGGTAAGGTCGTTGGCGTGAATCACAATGCCAATACTGGCGGCGGTAAGTCTGTGACGATTGAGTACAACCGTGAGGATGGCAGCAAGTATCAGACTACCTATATGCACATGTCGAGCATCGACGTGAACGTAGGCGATACCGTCAATGCCGGACAGAAGATTGGCGTGTCAGGAAACACTGGAACCAGGACAACTGGCCCTCATCTGCATTTCGAGGTCAAGACCGTTGCCAGTGACGGCACGAAACGGAACATCGACCCTGCAGCATACATTGCAGAGATAAGCCAGAAAGGTGGACTCTCACAGCAGTTGCTCCATAATGGTAAGGATTTGCTGGCCAGCTATAAGGCTGCCAATCCTGTTGCTCAGGAAACAGCCACTGCCCAGCAGCAGATTGACACGAATATGTCACCTGATGACTGGATGAAGAAACTCCTTTCAAGCGAAGACAGCGGTGTAGGTCTTGGTAACAGTGCAGACCCCATCATGGAAATGGCCATTACGATGTTCACCAGTCTCATGGCTCTGGCTGTCCAGATAGACAACAAGAGTGAGGAGCAAAAGATGCAAGCGGCAACAGATGCGGCAATCAGCAAGACCGTTGACCTTACATCCATGTTCCCAAACCTAAAGGAATGCAGCATCATGCTCAATGATGGCAAGCCCCTTCTTCAGGTAAACAATGGTATCGTAAACTTCTCTCATGAGTTGACCAATGCTGAAATGACCAGAATCCAGCAAGCTCTGGGCAATGCCAATCTTTCTGATGCTGAGAAGCAGCGTACCATAGCGTCAGTCATCAATGGCATCGTTGTGTCTCAGCAGATGTCACAAAACTACCAGCAGGGTGTGGAAACCCAGCAAAACCAGCAGGAGGCTGTCCAGCGTAAATAATTCTTGCTCAAAAAATAATTTGTCAAACAATCAATTCGTAAAACTATGATCAAGTGTAATGTAACAGTATGCGGTACCATCACGCGCTCCGCTCAGATGCGTACCAACAAAGACGGCAAGGCTTTTCTTGCCTTTGGTGTCAGTGTTGTAATTGCTGCCAAGTCAGGCATTAACAAAACCTTCGAAATCAGCGTGGCCAAGGATGGCGGCATGGACGAGCTTAACGGTCTTGCATCAGGCACTCGTGTTGAAATGACTGGTGTGCTCACTTTCCACAAGAAAGATGATACCATCTTCCTCAACATGTCCGCTACAAATGTCAGCACCGCCAACGTCTCTGCCGACGATTCCGTAAAGGGAGAAATCGAGTTCCGTGGAACCGTTGGAAACAAGATTGAGGAGAAGACCGACAAGAAGGGCAATCCTTATCTTGTGTTCTCCGCTTTCAGCAGCGAGAAGGATGGTGAAGGCTATTCCTTTACTTGGGTGCGCTTCATGCACTTCGGGCAGGGTAAGCCTGAATGGATGCAGGGCAAGTGTGGCATCGATGCGACTGGCGAGCTTCAGTTGTCCATCTATAACGACCGCCTTGACATGACCTGTCGTGTGGCAAAGCTCACCCAGTGGGAGAAGCAGCCGTATCAGGGAGGTGAAAACAATGCTCAGTAGTTATGGCAGCCAAGAAGAATTACAACAGTGACGGCAGGTCAGCTGAAGACCGTACTTTAGACAAGTTCGCTGAACTGCTCATCGAAAAGCTGGAGACGATTCAGGCTGACTGGAAAAAGCCTTGGTTCACGGAAGGGGTGACAGCATCCCTTCCCAAGAACCTGAGCGGAAGGGAGTACAACGGAATGAACAGCATGATGTTGATGCTCCATGCCGAAAAGGAGGGCTTCAAACTGCCTGTATGGGCGACTTTTGACCGTATCACTGGCTTGAACTATGTGAAGGACAAGCAGGGAGTCAAGCATGAAGCCAAAGACAGTGAAGGCAACAACCTGCCTCTGGTGTCTGTCAACAAGGGAGCCAAAAGCTTTCCTGTATTCATCACCACGTTCACCGTTGTTGACAAAGAGACAAAGGAGAAAATAAAGTATGATGACTACAGGCAGATGACCGAGCAGGACAGGGAACGCTACAATGTCTATCCGAAGCTGTCTGTCTATAACGTCTTTAATGTCGAGGGGCAAACCAACCTGAAGGAGGCACGTCCCGAACTCTTCAAGAAGCTCCAGGAACAGAATGAGGTCAACCGTCCTGTGCAACAGGAGGGTGAAATGTTTTCTTTCCCTGCCATTGACCACATGATTGCTGAAAACAAGTGGATTTGT
>JAFYYO010000010.1 GCA_017557475.1 Bacteroidaceae bacterium | reverse complement strand
TGCCGCAATAGAGCCTGTCCTCGCTGTCGATGTGAATGTCGATGACGGTCTCCTTGCTGTACTGAATCTTGCGGTGCTGGATGTAACGCTTGAAGCGACCACCTTGGATGTCGTCGAAAATGGAGAAGTCCATGTTGGAGTTTGCAAGCCACATACATTGGTACATGAGAGAACCTTCCTCGCCTTTATGTCTGCGATTGTAGTCGGCGATAGAGGCAAAGTATTCTTCATCACCCGCGCCATTCAGCGCGATTGCCTTCTTCTTGGCCTTCTCGTAGAACTGAGCGAATGCTTCCCAGTCTCGATAGAATTTGCTGCCGCCAAGAGTAAACTGGTTGAAACCCTCGCCTTTGACTTGCATCTCACATTCTTCGCCTGGCACAAAGAGGAACTCAAGGAAGAACTCTCCTGTCGTGCCATCTTTCCTTACGGCTTTCAACATGCCAGAATAGGGCTGGTCGAGGGTAGTGGTGTATTCAAACCTTCCGTTCTTTACCTTAACGCTATCTACAGGTTGCGGTACTTCCTGTTGGGCATAGTCCCATATATATATAAGGTAATAGTCAACATTGAACTCGTTTGGCACTTGACCTCTCAACGTGAAGTCGTTGGAGGAAGGTCTGACGGTTTGCTCGATGAAGTTGCTTGCCGACTGGAACCCGGAAGTGGCAAAGGCACTGAGCGCCAATGCAATCATGGGAAGGAAGTACAGTACCCGGCTGCGCTTGCTTCGCTTAGGATTTGTTTTGTGCATCATGTTGATTCTCTTTTTAGTTAAACTGTGATTGAAATTGTTGGCAAAGGTATAACTGTTGGCGCCGACAGCTTTCCTTATGACTAACTCGGAATAGGAATGACAAGAGATGCCTTGACAGAGGACAAAATCGTCTGCTTCGTACTCATGCACGTCGCGGAGATAAATGCCCAGCAGATAGACAAATGGATTCCACCATTGCACGGCCTCGACAAGCGTGAGCAGGATGATGTCCAAGGAATGATGATAAAGGATGTGAGCCTTCTCGTGCAAGATGATTTCGCGTCCGTTCTCCTTGTGGTCGTCTTCACTGATGACAATGCTCCTGAGCCAACTGAATGGAGCAACGTTCTCTGCATGGCAATAGATGCGGATGCCGTCTGCTTCCTGCTTCGTCCAGATGCTCCCCCTGCGGATGATGCGTCCCATGGAAAGCACCTCGCGAAAGCGAATGCTGAGAATCGTCATCGCTCCGACTGCATAAATGATGCTGACGATGTAGAACCAAGGCACGGACTTCTCTTGAGGCTCTGCATTTATCCCAGAAACTTGTCCGCTTACTTCCACAGGGACACCCATCTGCTGCAAGCCCATCTCGATGGTCTTGACGGCAGGGACGCTGTCCTTTATATAATAAGGTAGCACCAGAATGTCCGAAGTTGCCCACCTCGTAGCCTTCGCCCAGCATTTCCTGCAGGCGAACAGGGTAGGAATCGTGCTCGCGGTCTTGCAGGCCATAGCCATAGGTTACGCTATTGCCCACACAAGCCACCTTGATTTGCCCAAAAGCCTGAGTTATAATGCAAAGGCACAAAGCCGTCGCAAAGAATAGACGCTTTTTATCCATACTTAGAATTCGTTGCAATGTTGGAAGAAACCTATTTCGTCCAGTTCCTTTCGAAGTTGTTTTTCCTCTTCCTCGGTGATGTTTTGGAAGGGAGTTCGGTTGGGTCCCAGGTCGAGACCAATCAGCTTCATGATTCGCTTGCCACCAACTATGTTCCCACGGAAATGGCAGATGACGTTGATGACCTTCTGCGAATAATCCTGAAGTTCACGTGCAGCCTGTAAATCTCCTCTGTTCCAGGCGTCTATGATGCCAACTAAGTTCTTTCCATTATAGTTGGTCGTGCCTCCGATTCCGCCTTTTGCTCCGCCCATTGCCAAGCAAGGAAGGATGGTCTCGTCCTGTCCGTGAAGCATGTCGAACTTGCCGTTTCCGTAGAGTCGGCATTGGTTGTATTCGTACAAGCTCTCGAAAGTGTACTTGATACCTGCGAAGTTTGGGATGCGACCATCAACTGCTTTGAGGAACTCGACCATAGGCAAGAAGGCTCCATTAAAGGCTGGGATGTGGTAGA
>JAFYYO010000082.1 GCA_017557475.1 Bacteroidaceae bacterium | reverse complement strand
GAGAGGAGAGTGAAGCTTGCTTCGACTCTTCCGAGCGGAAGAAGATTCGATAGGAAGTCAAATCTTCGAGTAAGCGAGAGGAGAGTGAAGCTTGCTTCGACTCTTCCGAGCGGAAGAAGATTCGATAGGAAGTCAAATCTTCGAGTAAGCGAGAGGAGAGTGAAGCTTGCTTCGACTCTTCCGAGCGGAAGAAGATTCGATAGGAAGTCAATCATAAAAACAAAATGAATATGAAACGTACAATCATCACAGCACTGCTCGCCCTTGTATGTATGTTGGGACAGGCGAAAGTTTACAAGACTATCAAGGCCCCCGAGGTAATGGTCAATGCAGAAGTAAGACCGGGTGAACTGAAAATCAACGAAGTCATTATGACAGACACGGCCACCACACTCCGTTTCACCATGGTCTATCCCCAGGGCGAAACCTTCCGTTTCGTGAAGAACAGTTACCTCATAGACGAGGATGGTCATCGCTATCCGCTGCGTTCCGCCGAGGGTATAGCCCTTGACACATGGATTAAATCCCCGGGCACGACGGAGTTCAAGGTTCATTTTGAGCCCATGCCCCCGCACGTACAACTTTTCGACTTCATCGAGGGCGATGTGCTTTGGGAAGTCCCGATTCTCGGCATTCACGATAAGAGCACGACCATCAAAGCCCCTTCGATACAGGAACTCTATGCAGCCAATCCCTTTACGCTCCCTGCCGACTGGCTGAAGACGGGCAATGTCACCATCCGTGGCCGTATTCAAGGCTATGATGCAGAGCGCATGGGATTCACCTCGATGGAGGGCTATATCTATGACGCAATGATCAGAGACCAAAGCACGCAGCTGTTGGAGATTGAACCCGACGGCACATTCGAAAAGACCATACAGCTCAGCTATCCCATGAAATCAGCCTTCTATGTCAACGCAGCCAATGCCGACTCCAATACTGAATTCACAAAGATGCCCTTCTTCGCCCGTCCTGGCGATACCATCGACATCACCATTCGCCCTAATAAGGATGGGCAATGGGAGTGTTTCTACAACGGCAGCAGCCATGAAGTGGAGCGCTTGCTGAAGTCAGACCTGCGCATATCAATAATGACCAGGGCCCTCTCGTCTTTCGTAGGCAAATCTTCGAGTAAGCGAGAGGAGAGTGAAGCTTGCTTCGACTCTTCCGAGCGGAAGAAGATTCGATTGGAAGGCAATTTCAGCGAAATCAACACCGTAGCCAACCAGTTATGGCAGAATATGCTGGCCCGCATCGACAGAATTAGCCGCCGCGACCACTTCACCCCCATGGAGGTGAACCTGGCATTAGGCGAAATGCAGTCAGCTTTCACAATGGCTTTTATGGACTGTATCCAGTTTAATGAATCCCGGCTGAAGCCTTGGCAACAGCATGAAGACGGCAGCTGGACGCAAATTGTAATCGACAGTGTCGGAATAAAAACCTTTGCCGATGTCAACAACTACAAGGCGTTGAATCGTGTTGACTTCAACAATCCTTTGCTGATGGTTGACGATGATTATTTCTTTACCCGCAACCGCATCAATCATGCCCCACCCGTAGGCGAAGCGCAACAGATTTCTATAGACAATAAGATTGCCATGCTGCGCGAGATGACTGGTAAGCAGGACAATCTGACGGTACAGCTCTGCTTTCTTCAGGACATACTGGATAACTTCAACTCCTGGCGCCAGAATGAAGAGACCCTTCCCACCATCATGGCCGATTATCTTTCGAAGCTCACACATCCCTATGTCCGTCAGAAGGCAGAGGAGTTCTACCAGGCGAAGATGTTGCAGAAGGGTCTCACCTCTCCTTTGCCTGAGGGCCCTGGGGCCGAAATCATCCGCGATGTCATGGCCAAGTATCCCGGCAGATACCTGATGATTGACTTCTGGGGCATGGGGTGCGGAGGATGTCGTATAGCCATTCAGAACAGCAAGAACCTGCGTGCCGAGATTGCCAAGCGCGATGACGT
>JAFYYO010000081.1 GCA_017557475.1 Bacteroidaceae bacterium | reverse complement strand
TGGCGGTTTCTTTGTATCCGCTCTTCTTGAAAAGTGCGACAGAAGCCTCATTCCCCTCTGGAACAAGGGCATAGAGCTGATGAATGCCCAGATGAGCTGAGACATACTTTGCAAGCAGACGCAGGGCTTCCGCTGCAAAACCCTTTCTTTGTTGCTCAGGAACTACAACGATTCCCACTTCTGCACGATGATGAAGAGGGTCGTAGTTCTGCAAATCCACAAAACCTACACTCACTTCATCGGCAGATTCAATCACCAATCTCAGCTGCCGGTCGTGGAAGAAGTCGTTACTACTCTCAGCTATGTACTGCTTGAGAGCATAATAAGAGAACGGCACAGAAGCCTGTCCGAGAGGCCAAAGCTCGGTATCATTCTCGATGAGATACATCAAGTCGAGATCCTCTGGCTCGACTGCTCGCAGCTTCAACTTGCTACTCTTTAGCATGACGCTTGATATCTATCAGAGGAAAGACTAACGCAATGGCCAGAATTCCAAGCCCATAGAGCTGAGAAGTGTCGTCGTATTTGAAGTAAAGCACAAGCACGAAGATAGCCGAAACAGCAAGTGCAGCCAAACGAATGTAGGCGTTTACCTTCCTGTAACGAATCGCGAAGAAAGCTGCAAGCAAGATAATTGCCGCACAAATCAAGGTAAGAATGTAAGTCAGCATAATGTCGTTTGTAGATTTAACGTGGATAGTTTAAAAACTTAACGTGTTATGTTGGTCATCTTAACGTGTTATGTTTGCAGTCATAACGTGTTATGTTTGGTCTCGTAACTGGGGTTGTTTACTTCCCAAACGGTATTCTACCTGCAAGGGCTCTGCCTAAAGTCACTTCGTCGGTATATTGCAGTTCATCATTTTGCGCGATTCCTCGAGCGATAACAGTCACTTTGACGCCAGTATCTTCGAGCTTTCTGTAGATGAAATAGTTGGTCGTATCGCCCTCCATCGTAGGACTTAGAGCGAGTATAACTTCCTCTACCCCACCTCTTTTGACGCGCTCCACGAGGCTTTCTATCTGCAAGTCGCTCGGACCGATACCGTCCATCGGACTGATAACGCCGCCAAGAACATGATAGAGACCATTGTATTGCATCGTGTTCTCGATAGCCATCACATCCTGAACGTTCTCAACCACACAGACGATACTGCCGTCTCGAGTCGGATTGCTGCAGATCTCGCACTTCTCATCATCGCAGATATTGTAGCAAGTCTGGCAATAATGCACGCCTCGACGCATTTCCACAAGGCTCTCAGCCAAAGCTTCCACCCTGCCTTCATCTTGACGAAGAAGGTGGAGAGCAAGCCTCAGAGCCGTCTTACTACCGATTCCAGGCAGTCGATTAATTTCCATAACCGCCTTCTCGAGAAGCTGTGAAGAGTAGTGTGACTGCAACATCTTACAGAACGCCTTTGCTTGATGGAAGTTGGAAGTGTGTTACATCTCTGCAGACAGCCATTCTCAGGCTGCGAGCAAAAGCCTTGAAGATGCCTTCTATCTTGTGGTGCTCGTTCTCGCCTTCGGCCTTAATGTTGAGATTGATAGCGGCACTATCGGACAGACTCTTGAAGAAGTGGAGGAACATCTCTGTAGGCATCTCGCCAATCTTCTCGCGACGGAACTCCGCATCCCACACAAGCCAAGGACGGCCTCCGAAGTCAATTGCAACTTGGCAAAGGCAATCATCCATCGGCAAGCAGAAGCCGTAACGCTCTATGCCGCGCTTATCGCCAAGAGCTTTCTTGATGCACTCGCCCAAAGCAAGTGCAACATCCTCGATTGTATGGTGTTCATCGACCTCCAAATCGCCTTTACAACGGACATAGAGGTCAATCATTCCGTGCTTCGCAATCTGTTCGAGCATGTGATCGAAGAAGCCCAAACCCGTCTGAATATCGCTCTTTCCGTTGCCATCAAGACATACGCGAACCTCGATATCCGTTTCCTTTGTGGTTCGCTTTACTGTTGCGTTTCGTTCCCCAGCAAAGAGCAACTCGGCAATCTTCTCCCAGTTCAGGTCATCATTAAGAATGAAACTGCGGCAACCGAGGTTCTCTGCGAGCTTCGCATCCGTTTGTCTGTCGCCGATCACAAAGCTATTAGCCAGGTCGTAATCCTCTGTCATATAGCCAGTAAGCATGCCTGTTCCGGGCTTACGAGTCGGCAGATTGTCCTTCGGAAGACTTCTATCGATATGGATTGCATCAAAGGAAATGCCCTCGCCCTTCAGGATGTCGAGCATCAGATTCTGTGTCGGCCAGAAATCCTCTTCAGGATAACTCTCAGTCCCAAGTCCGTCCTGATTGCTGACCATTACCAAGAGGAAATCGGTATGCTGGCGAAGGAAGCGCAAAGCACTAATAGCTCCTGGCACAAAGCTGAACTTCTCGAAGCTATCTATCTGCTCGTCAGCAGGTTCACGAAGGATTGTGCCGTCTCTGTCTATGAATAAGATTCGCTGTTTCATAGCTTTTTATTTGTAGAAGCGTAACGCTCCAAGCAGTTCGTTATTCTCTTGTCTTGTGCCAATCGTAATGCGAAGGCAGTCCTTGCAAAGCTGGACACGAGTGCGATTGCGCACCACTATGCCCTTCTCTATCAAGTAGCGATAGATACTGTCGGCATCGGTCACTCGAACAAGGACGAAGTTTGCATCAGTTGGGAACACTTTCAGGACGATTGGAAGTTCAGCCAGAGCAGGCAGGACATTTGCCTTTTCCCGACGGATCTGGGCAAGCCAATTGTCGATTGTAGCGAGGTCGGAGAGCAAAGCACAAGCTTTCTCTTGCGTCAAGTAGTTAACATTATAGGGGTACTTCACCTTGTTGAAGAGCGCGATTATCTCTTCGTTTGCGAACGCCATACCCAATCGGATAGCTGCCGAAGCCCAAGCTTTGCTGAAAGTATTCAGGACAATCAGGTTCGGATAATTGTCGAGCAAACTGCGGAAAGGCTGGTTCGTTGAGAAGTCAGAATAGGCTTCGTCAACAACCACAATTCCTTCGAAACCCATCAAGACTTCATGAATGGCTTCACGAGGAAAATCGTTGCCCGTAGGATTGTTGGGAGAGCAAATCCAGATGACCTTTGTGTTGGCATCACAAGCATCGAGTAGAGCTTTAGGCTGGAATTGCCAATCGTCTGACAATGGTACACTTCTGTACTCCACATTATTGATGTCTGCACATACTTTATACATGCCGTAAGTCGGAGCAATTGCGACCACATTGTCTTTACCCGGATTGCAGAAGATGCGATAAACGAGGTCGATGGCTTCATCGCTTCCGTTGCCAAGAAATATCTGCGAAGGCCGTACACCTTTCAGGGGTGCAAGGCGTCCCTTCAGCTTCTCCTGCAAAGGATCGGGATAGCGGTTTATCGGGTCATTGTAGGGATTCTCGTTGGCATCAAGAAAGACATGTGCCTCCCTGCCCTTGAATTCATCTCGGGCACAGCTGTATGGTTCGAGTGCCCAGATGTTAGGGCGAACAAGCTTTTGCAAATTCATAGGCTTTTCATTCTTAAAGTCATCGCATTCTTGTGAGCATCAAGTCCCTCGGCTTCGGCCATCAGTTCTACGGCTCTTCCGATTGCCTCAATGCCTTCGGGCTGAATATGCTGGAAGGTTATCTTGCGGCAGAAACTATCGAGATTGACGCCGCTATAAGCCACAGCATAGCCGTTTGTGGGCAAAGTATGATTCGTTCCGCTGGCATAATCGCCTGCACTTTCTGGTGTAAGAGAGCCGAGAAATACGCTTCCGGCATTTACGACCTTCCCAGCAAGTTCCATATAATTGGCGGTCTCGATGATGAGATGCTCTGGAGCATAACGGTTCGTGACTTCCATCATCTCTTGGTCATCATGCACGACAATTGCCTTGCTGTGCTCAAGTGCCTGAGCAGCAATATCTTTTCTAGGCAGGAGAGCCAGTTGTCGCTCCACTTCGGCCTCGACCTTTCGAGCCGTCTCCTCGCTCTTGCAAACGAGTAGAACCTGACTGTCTATGCCGTGTTCCGCTTGACTGAGGAGGTCGGCAGCGACGAAAGAAACATTACTCGTTTCGTCTGCAAGCACTTCAACTTCGCTTGGTCCTGCAGGCATATCGATGGCAACATCATGCAAGCTGACCTGTTGCTTAGCGCACATAACGAACTGATTGCCAGGACCGAATATCTTATAGACCTTAGGCACGCTCTCTGTTCCGTAAGCCATCGCGCCAATTGCCTGTACGCCACCAATCTTGTAAATGCGGTTCACGCCTGCAACTCTCGCAGCAACAAGGATGGCGGGATTAACACTTCCGTCTTTTGCAGGAGGCGTGCAAAGCACAATCTCCTTGCATCCAGCTATCTTTGCGGGAGTTGCGAGCATCAGAACAGTACTGAAAAGAGGAGCCGTACCGCCAGGGATGTAGAGGCCTACACGCTCGATGGCTACAGATTTCTGCCAACACTCCACTCCTTCTGTCACTTGAACATGCTCGCCTTCAAAGCGTTGCTTAGCATGGAAGCGCTCTATGTTCTGATGAGCAAGACGGATGGCCTGCTTGAGTTCCTCGCCAACGAGCTTCTCAGCTGCAAGCATCTCGGCTTCCGAAACGGCCAAATCGTCGAGACGAACCTTATCGAAACGCTCCTCATACTCCCGAACTGCAGCATCTCCTCGCAGCTTTACATCTTGCAGAACTGCAGAGACAGTCGCATTCAGCTCCGAAGCATCACGAACAGGACGCTTCAGCAAAGCATCAAGTTCCTCAGAAGTTGGATATTTATAGATGTTCATGGCCTTACGGAATCATCTTTTCGATGGGCACAACAAGGATGCCTTCTGCGCCGAGACTCTTCAGTTCGCGGATAATCTCCCAGAAGCGCTTCTCGTCGATAACTGTGTGAACGCTGCTCCAACCTTCCGTTGCAAGCGGCATGACTGTCGGACTCTTCACGCCTGGCAGGACGGCAACAATATCTTTGAGACGCTCTGTGGGCACATTCATCAGGACATATTTCTTGTCCTCAGCTGCCTTGACGGCCTCGATGCGGAACAGGAGTTCGTCGAGCACAGCACGCTTCTCGTCGTCGAGCTTCTTGTTTGCGATAAGGAGAGCCTCACTTTGCATAACCGTCTCGACCTCAACAAGATTGTTGCTAACGAGTGTCGAACCGCTGCTAACGATATCGAAGATAGCGTCTGCAAGGCCGATGCCCGGGCTTATCTCCACGCTTCCAGTAATGACGTGAATGTCGGCTGCAATATGTTTTGCCTGCATGAACCGGCGAAGGATATTGGGATAGCTCGTGGCAATCTTCTTGCCTTCGAACCATTTCAAGCCATAATACTCCTCACCTTTGGGCACAGCCAAGGAGAGATGACACTTGCTGAAACCGAGGGGACGAACCACTTCGGCATCTTCAGACCTTTCTTCAAACTCGTTCTGACCAACGATACCGAGGTCGGCGACTCCACTTGCCACGCTTTGTGGAATATCATCATCGCGAAGATAAAGGATTTCGACGGGGAAGTTGCTGCTTTGCACAAGAAGTGTGCGCCTGCTACTACTCACCTTGATGCCAGCTTCTGCAAGCAAATTGATTGTATCTTCAAAGAGTCGACCTTTCGATTGAACTGCTATTCTCAACATTTCTCTTACGTTATTATATTATTTCGCGCCGCAAAGGTACGAATAAGCGAGGAGAATACAAAAGGAAAACAAGAGTTTTTCTTTTTATTGTCGAGCGGGAGTACTCTCGAGGTTCAACTCAAAGGTACGAAGAATAATTCATAATTCATAATACATAATTCATAATCTTTCTTTTTCAAACGAAAAACGAGCCACTCTTGCCATGAAACCATAAAGATATCGGGAGCAACTTATTGTTAAACAAACTTAAAGATTTCAGGCCATCTTTTCGGATATGAATTATTCTTCCTAAATTAGTATCGCAAAACGACAAAAAGAATTGTATAACCTGCTATGCAAAGACGAGATTTCCTTCTGACCTTAGGTGCCGCAACTGGTATGCTTATGATGCCTCATTTCGCGTCCGACGCTTTGGCTCGAGGCAGAAAAGCACATCCAGAGCGTTGGCGAGGTTTCAATCTGCTGAACTATTTCACGGCTGGCTATCCCAAGCCTTTCGACGAAGAAGAGTTCAAATGGATGCGCGACTGGGGCTTCAATTTTGTGCGTCTGCCGCTTTCCTACTGGAACTGGAGCAAGCCTGGCGAATACTACGAGATGGACGAGCGAGTGCTGGCAGACATCGACAATGCTGTCCGCTGGGGACAGAAATACGGCATTCATGTTTGCATCAACTTGCATCGTGCCCCTGGATATTGCGTTAATAAGCCAGAGGAGCCGGAGAACATCTTCCGCGACAAGAGTGCCCTTGACGGCTGTGCTTACCAATGGAGTGTCTTTGCCAAACGCTACAAGGGAATCTCAAGCAAGCACCTGAGTTTCAATCTGCTGAACGAGGTAGCCAACATCCCAGATGCTGATTATGAGCGAGTTGTGCGCCGCCTCGTGAACGAGATTCGTCACATCAGTCCCAAGCGCGTCATCATGATTGACGGCCTGCAATGGGGTGGAAGACCGCTTCTGACCATCGAAGATTTGCCCGACATCATTCAATGCGGACGCGGTTACCAGCCTATGCTCATCTCGCATTACGAAGCATCGTGGGTCTTTGGAAACCGACCGATGCAGATTCCTCGCGAGCAACTTGCCTGGCCTCTTGATGCGGATGGTCAGCATTACGACAAAGCGTGGCTGCAAGAGATGCTTCAGAAGTCATGGACGCCTTTGCTGAAACAGGGCGGTCAAGTCTTCATTGGAGAGTTTGGATGCCACAATCGCACTCCTCATCAAGTTGCCCTAAAATGGTTGGAAGACAATCTGGCCGTCTTCAAGCAGAACAATTGGGGCTGGGCACTATGGAATCTCTCAGGCTCGTTTGGCATCATGGATAGCGACAGAAACGACGTTGACTATGAAGACTTCCATGGCCACAAACTGGATCGCAAGATGTTGGAGCTGTTAATGTAGGCTTTACTAAAAGAAACAAACATCGCTGATGACATACGAACCCACATGTTCGTTGAGCTTCTGGGCGATGCGTTTGTGCTCCATCATGAGATTCTGACGGAGAGGAGCACTATTGATTTGCACTTGCAACTTGCCTTCTCGCACAAAGACCTGCTTCGTGTAGCGACTGATAGTCTGCCCCATCACTTCCGACCACGCCTGTGTGACGCGGTACTCCAGCAAGGGCGTCTCCAATCCCTCTTCGCGAAGGAAGGCCAGCAGGGCATCGTGCATCGTATGAGTCTTAGTCCTTATCATGCCTTCACCTCCCCATTCTCTACGAAGAAAATCTTGTTGTCGCTCTTCATCGAGGCAAGGATAGCGTCCAGATGGTCGCGATTCGTGTCCGTGATGAAGATTTGGCCGAAGCGAGTTCCACCAACCAGTTTCACGATTTGCTCTACCCTATCCGCGTCGAGCTTGTCGAAGATATCGTCGAGCAAGAGCAGAGGCGTGGTTTTTGAGCCCGTTCTGCTGAGGAAATCGAATTGCGCCAGCTTCAAGGCAATCAGGAAAGTCTTGCTCTGGCCTTGCGAACCCTCCCTGCGAACGGGATAGCCGCCTTGCAGCATCTCGAGGTCGTCCTTGTGGATGCCGTGCAGAGAGTAGCCCACAGCCCTGTCCTTGAAGCGGTTGGTCGTGAGTTGTTCCAGGAGCGGACCGCGCTGGCAATGAGACACATAGCGCAGCTCCACCTGCTCTTTGTTCTGCGAGATCTGGTTGTAGAACTGCTGGAAGATGGGAATCAGCTCGGAGATGAACTCGCTACGTTTCTTGAAGATGTACTCCCCTTCGCGAGCCATCTGTTCCTCGAAGATGAGGTAAACCTCAGGGTCAATCTCCTCCTCCTGCTTGAGCATCACATTTCTTTGCTGCAAAGCCCTGTTGTAGCGCATCAGAGCCTCAATATAGGCAGAGTCGTACTGACAGATGACCATATCGATGAAGCGACGCCTCTCCTCGCTACCTCCCGAGACGAGAACCTGGTCGGCTGGAGAGACCATGACAAGCGGAATGAGGCCGATGTGTTCGGAAAGCCTGCGATAAGCCTTCTTGCCTCTGCGAACGACCTTCTTCTGCCCTACCTTCAAGCCCATGTGGATGTCTTCCGTCGTGCCGTCCTCGTTCTCGTAAAGGCCCTGCAGGGACATGAACTCCTGCCCGTGCCTGACGCTCAGCATATCGATACTGCTGCCGTAGCTGCGACAGAAACTGAGGAAATGGATGGCATCCAGCACATTCGTCTTGCCCTGCCCGTTGCCTCCGATGAAGCAATTCAAGTTCGGCGAGAAGTGCAACTCCGCCTCCGCAATGTTCTTATAATTGAATATGGTAAGGTCAGTCAGTCTCATATCTTTTGCAAAAGTACAAAAAAAATAGAGATTAGAGATTAGAGATTAGAGA